>JAQWKT010000078.1 GCA_029247685.1 Crocinitomicaceae bacterium
ATTTTCTCTTGTCTCTGTAATTGTTACAATATCAAATTGACCAGTTGTATTATTGTAAACTTGTTCATCATAAGTGACATCCGAATAAGTCGTTTTTCCTGGAGGGATAATAAATGAATCAAAAACAAGACTTAGTTTAGGAGCGATTTTAAGCATTCCTGCAACACTAGCCAATCCACGACCTCCAAATTCTCCTGATTCCCAAACACCACCATATCCAAAAGAAAAAGCCATATTTTTACTTCTGTCTCCAAATGAAAATGTTCCAAAAGGTAAAAACCCACCAAATTCAGGGGCAGCCCAAGCTCCAGTTCCTGCAAGCGCTCCAACAGCAAATTGCGCATTTTCGGATAATTGAACACTGTATTTTGCAGTTGCAATTATTGGGATACCAAGCCAAGAGGTCATGACACCAAGCCCAAAATTATCTGCAACACCAAATTGAAAATCAGGTCCAAATAAATTCCATTGAACATAATGTTCTCCTTTTTTTATGGGAAGCCCATTGGTAGTTATAAAATATCTTGTTGCAAACTTATCTTCCCCTACATAATCGCCATTGGAATTAAAATCACTTTGATCAATTAATTCTATCTTTGAAATAAGGTGCTGTGGAATATATATTTCGCGATTATCATTTGTTAAAAGAAGTACTTCTCTAGCATCTTGACTCAATATTTTTCCAACTATATTTCCACCATCGGTTTTTAAAACCCGATAGGAATTTGTGTCTTTAACATTTGATGAATCTGTTTGAGAGAATACAAATGAACAAGCAAGAAAAGAAACAATAAGTAATAAATTTTTCATATAAAAAAGATTAAAACGAAACAAATGTAGTCATGATAAATCAAACAATCCCACTAAATAACAGATTTTAAAGTTTTAGTTTCTAAATCAATTAGCTTTATTCCTTTATAGAACAAGATAAAACCAAATGTGATAAATAAATGAGAAAGATCATTTTTATCAAACCATCTGAAAAAACTAATTTTCATCAAAAATATAATTGCTGCGGGAAGCATCATAAAAACTCCAAACAAAAACCATTTATAATTGGAATTCATTTTTTTTGATAAATATCCTCCAAGTAATCCCGCTGAAAGAATTAGACTTGCTATTGTGTTATATGCAACTGGAATAAATCCATTAATATTCAACTGTTCTGATGAAAAACTTACCAACATCCATCCTAGGTAGATAATTAAACAACTAAGTTTAATTTTTGAAACAAAAACAAAAGTGCTCTTCCATTTCTTTTCAGTTAAACAAGATATCATTGCTCTTTCAATAAAATAAATGGCAATCAAAGAACTAATCCAACAGATCGATTTTCCTGCTGGTCCCCAATAATAGAAAAAGGCATGACCAAGCCCACCAGCAAGTGAACTAAACCCAAAAAGTAGAAAAAAATAGTACCACCATTTTGAAAACTCTTTTTTGTAATCAAAAGATTTGAAGATATAGTAGGCAAATAAAAAGCAAACAAAAGACATCATCAAATCCGTTACAAAAACATTTGGTTCATAAACTAAATACGAACCCAATTCCATTTTTATTTTAGGATAATCCTCCCCTATTAACATCTTATTAATTTAGGATGGCGAATATATAAATAAAAAATACACTTTCGTAAGTTATTAATTGGCATTTTTGTGTTCTCTAACACGTGAAGTTTTGGCATTAACAACAGATGAAAAATATATTCTTTTAGTAAAACAACTAAAAAATCTATTTGACGGTGAAAAAAACATTGTTGCTAACCTTGCAAATACTGCAGCTGTTTTAAAGCAAGAATTAAATTTATTTTGGGTTGGTTTTTATTTTGTAGATAGAGAGGAAAATGAACTTATTTTAGGTCCATTTCAAGGACCGATAGCCTGCACTCGTATTCCCTTTGGAAAAGGGGTATGCGGATATAGTTGGAAAAACAAAAAATCAATTCTAGTGCCGAATGTTAATCTGTTTGAAGACCACATCTCCTGCAATTCTAATTCAAAAAGCGAATTAGTATGTCCAATTATCGTTAATAACAAAGTTGTATGTATCTTAGATGCGGATAGCGATAAAATCAATGGATTTGATTTAACTGACCAAAAAACATTTGAATTAATATGTTCAGAAATAGCTTCTCTTTTTTCTTCTTAGGAATATTTCTTTTTGGTTGTGCCGAAGTTGGTTTGATTACTGGTGGGAACAAAGACACTTCTGCACCAAAACCTATAAAAATTAACCCAGAGTTTGGAACCACAAATTTTGATGTCTCTGAAATAGAATTTGAATTTGATGAATACTTAAAACTAAATGACCCATTATCTACAATATCTCTTAGTCCAAATAATTCAAAAATAAAAGCAAGTGCAAGAGGCAAAAATGTCACTATTACTTTTTTAGATTCTTTAGAGGAAAACACCACATACCAACTTCAATTAAACAAAACAATAAAAGACATTACAGAAGGAAATGATTCTTTAATAACCTATGTTTTTTCTACCGGGCAGTTTCTTGACTCACTTAATTATAATATTCAGGTTTTCGATGCTTATTCAAATAAACCCGTAAAAAATGTTAATGTGGGACTTTTTAGAGAAAATGACAGCATTAATCCTTTTTATTTAAGAAGGACAAATACTAAAGGCATTGCAAATTTTAATTATTTAAAAAAAGGGAAATATTATGTCAAATCTTGGGAAGAAGGGGCCACCTTCCCTTCTAATCAGGATAAAAAAATTGGACTATTAAAAAGCCCAATTTTTATTGAAAACAAAGAAAATGACACCACAAAAATTCCATTTGCATTTGTTGAAAGAATAAATGCTAAAATATCTTTTCACCAATTGTCAGATTTTCTTGTAGCAATAAAAGGAGTGGAGCACAAAGATTTTCTATCGGTTCAATTAAAAAATGATTCTTTAAGAAAGAGAAATACCTACTGGTATTCTAACGATAGTATTCTTATTGAATCAAGATATAAAACGTATGATAAAATTGTCCTAAATTATACGTTAAAAGACAAAAAAAAGGACACTACATTTCTAATTGAAACTCTTAAAAATGAAAAAACATTAAGCATTAATCCAATCAAAAATAAAAAGCAATTTAAATATAATGAACCAATATTATTTGAATTAAACGACTTTTTATTTCTTGATGAATTTGTTTTATTTAACAAGATACATGACTCAAAAAACTGGCCTTTTAAAGAAGAAAAGATAATCGTTTTAAATAATGAAATTAAAATAGATACAATCGATAATGAGATTGAAAAAAAGTCAATATCTCCTGTTGTAAAGCTTATTGAACCCAAGCAATCGATCGATGGGGAATTAGTTCAAGATAGCCTTTCTTTTATTGGTCTTAAACCGAATCTATTTCAACTATACGTGAAGGATGAAAATTCGATAAAAGTGATTTTCAAAGTCAATGCAATTAAAGGGAATTTATTATTAGGTAACGATTCTAGTGAATATAATTTAGAGATCCTTTCAAAAAATGATTTAGGATCCATTTTACTTGACGTAAGTGATTTGGATTCAACAGATGTAGTTTGTTTGTTGCAAAATCAAAAAAATATTGAACAGAAAAAAGTCAACAACAAAACCATCTTGCAATTTGACGACTTATTTCCTGGCGATTATAGCTTTAAAATAATCAAAGACAAGGATAACAACCAAAAATGGACTCAATGGTCTATAAATCCTTTTAAAGAACCTGAAAAAATACTATGGTTTAATACTCCCGTTAAAGTTAGAGCAAACTGGGAAATGAAAATGAAATTGGAAATTAACAAATAAAAAAAATATTTTTCAAATAATAATTCAATCGACTTAAATCAATATCTTAAGCGAATACCCATGGATGTTGCATAGAAATATTTATCAATAGGCAAAGCTCTGTATGTATCATAATTTTGATTGTAAGAAATCACAAAAGAGATGTATTTGTTTAGAGAAATATTTAAAGATAAATCAAAAAACCAACGCGGATTTAGAAAATTTTGATTTAATGGAAATTGCAAATAAGTTAATCCAGCAAAATCGACAAATTCATTTAATTTAACAGCAAATTTGGAAGATAAATTCATTCTAAAAAGATTTCTATAAACTATTGAGGAATCAAGTAAATCAAAAGCGTATGCATTTGCTAATGGATTCCATTTTTCTTTTTCATAAAAAAGCCCAATGCTTGAATACAAATCATTTTTTTCTTTATCAAACCATCTTAACCTAAAATTACCACCAAATAAAACCCTATAATCCATTCCTTGAATTCCATTCCATTGATATTGAGAAAAAGCATCGGGACTTATTTTTCTAGTATCGTCATCTCTAAATCGCATTTGAAAATACCCTTTATTCTGAATAATATCCTTGCCATTAACCAATGATTTAATTGTCCCTAAACACATTATGAAATAATTATTTCTGAAGAAATAATCATATTCTAACTTTCCTTTTAAAGTAATTAAATCGCCTTTGATTTTAGCACCAGAAAAAGAAAGATCAAAAGTTATTGCATGATTTTTGGAAGTGTCTCTTTTGATTTCTCTATCTACATTTAATATTTGAGAGGAAAAACAAAATGGAAAACAAATAAAAATTAACAATACCCGCATTATTTAGTAAAATAAATTAAAAAAACGCAAAAATATAACTATTTAATAGTTTGTATCTATTAAACTATGTACTTTTGCAAAAATCAAAAAATATAATGATCGATAACGATTTAAATATTGCAAAAAAATTATACCCTTTTCAAGAAAAAACCGTTGATTCAATTATTGAAGAATTAAAAACAAACCATGAAAATTACAACTTGCTCTACCAACTCCCAACAGGTGGTGGGAAAACAGTAATATTTTCTGAGTTAGCAAAAAGATACATTGAAACAACTGGAAAAAAAGTTTTGGTATTAACGCATCGAATTGAATTATCGGTTCAGACTTCGCAACAATTACAAGCAAGGAAAGTAAATAATAAAATCATTAATTCCACTGTAAAAAATTTGGATGATCAAGATGACTACCAATGTTTTATAGCAATGGTTGAAACACTGCACAATAGACTTAATGAAAACAACAACTTTATAAAAAATGTAGGGCTAGTTATTGTTGATGAAGCGCACTACAACAGTTTTCGAAAATTATTTCAATTTTACAAGCACTGTAATGTATTGGGGGTTACAGCAACTCCATTAAGCAGTAACAAAGCGCTTCCACTTAACGATCATTACAATAGTCTTCTAGTGGGAGAAAGCATCATTTCTCTTATTGAAAAAGGATATTTAGCAGATGGCAACACCTACTCTTATGATGTTAATCTTCAAGGATTAAAAATTGGAACTCATGGAGATTTTACGGTAAGTAGCATGGATTATGTCTATGGAAACAACTTTATGCAAGAAAAACTAATTTATGCCTATGAAGAAGTTGCAAAAAATGAAAAAACATTGATTTTCAATGCTGGAATTGAAACCTCTATAATTGTTGAAGACACCTTCAAAAAACTGAAGTATAATGTTAGGCATTTGGACTCCACATTTAGTGATAAAGAAAGAAAAAATGTTATCGAGTGGTTTCGTAAAACACCTAATGCTATTCTAACTTCAGTGGGTATTTTAACCACTGGATTTGATGAACCAGGCGTGAAAAATATCATTTTAAACAGAGCTACAAGGTCGCTTACTTTATATCATCAAATGATTGGTCGAGGTTCAAGGCGCCTACTGAATAAAAAAGAATTTAACATCATAGATCTTGGAAACAATGTTCGACGATTTGGGTTATGGCAAGATTTCATCAATTGGCACGATGCATTTCGATTTCCTGATCGATTTTTAGAATCAAGAATTTCGGAACTTGAAGATTTGCAATTTGAAGTTGAATATTCTTTTCCAAAAAAATACAAAAACTGTTTTAATACGGATAAACTTGAGTCTTTTAGCATTGCAGATGCATATTATAATGCGCTAGATAATGGAATTAAAGGAAAGATTGCTATAGATGAGTCGATGCAAAATCATTTTGAAGTTTTATGTGATGCAGCTGTAAATTATGAGGAAGCAACTGAACTCTTAATCATTTTACAAGATCACATTCAACACCGATTGAAACATTATACAAAATGCATTACTAAAAGCACCCCAAATTATTTAAAATATTTAGTAGACACCTACAATAGAAAATTGTCTCATAAACTAAGAGTTAAATTAGATTTCGATGATTGAATATTAATTGATTAATTTTAATCATAATTATGCGATTTTATTTGTTTTTATTTTCTCTGCTTATTCTTAACGCCAGTTATAGCCAAAAGAAATTAAGAGCGTATCTTGATACAAAACAGTTTTATTCCCCTGAAACAGGGAATTATTTTGAAATTTATATTCAATTTTCTGCAGAAAGCGCTACCTATATCGGTACTAAAAATGGTCTATTGAGCAAACTTAGCATTGAGATCAACGTTTCCAATGAAAAGGACACATTAATTTTAGACAAATATCTCCTTGAAAGCCCTCTAATGAAAGATAGTATTGTCGAAGATTTTTATGACCTAAGAAGGTATGTTCTAAAACCAGGGAATTATGACTTTTCTATAAAAATAAGCGATAATTTACTTGAAAATAATTCCTCAAAAGAAGCAGAAGGGATTTCCAGCACTTTTCCTATTTTGATAAAAGATTTTTCTGATGAAATTTGTTTTTCAGGCTTGGAGATTGCCGAATATGCATTTGCATCAAAAGAAAATAATTCTTTTTGTAAATCTGGTTACCACATTATTCCTAGAATTATTTCCTATTATCCAAAGCAACTTCATCGAATTCCATTGTATTTTGAAGTTTACAACACCAATAAAGGCAATGATTCGGTATATGTTATAAAACAATCTTTGTGGCACAAAAAAGAAAAAAAAGAACTTGAACAATACAGTATTTACTCTAGAGTTAAAGCCAATAATGTGATTCCATCTTTTAAAATTGTGGACATTTCTGAAATACCAACTGGAAAATATATTCTTAAATACGAATTAATTAATCGACAACAAGAAATAATAGCAAGCCAGTCTTATGATTTTGACAGAGCCAATGATATAAATCAACTTGTTGATAAATCTAAAGTAATCATCGATCCCGCTTTTCAAAAATCGATAAGCGAGGATAGTGTCTCTTATTTTTTAGAAAGCCTTATCCCAATTGCCGATCAAAAAGAGGTTAAAAACATTATTAAAAGTATAAAAACAGAAAATGCTGATCTCCAACGAAAATATTTGCAAGCATTTTGGACAAAAACTGCTCCTAATAACACTTATGAAGAATGGATTAAATACAAACACCAGGTTCAATTTGTAGAAAAAATTTATGCCAATAATTTTCAAGAAGGATTTGAGACTGACAGAGGAGTAGTTTACCTAAAATATGGCTCCCCAACCAATATTATTAATAGAGAAAACTCCCCATCGGAATACCCTTATGAAATATGGCAATACAACAAAATAAAACGATTTAGTAATAAACGATTTGTTTTTTACAACCCAGATTTAGTTAACCGAGCATATCGACTTTTGCATTCGGATATGATTGGAGAATTAAAAAATCCCCGTTGGCGACAAATTTTATCTAAAAGAAATACAAGCAATGGAAATGTGGATGACCCAAATAGATTTTTACAAGATCATTTTGGTGGGAATAGCGATGACCTTTTCAGACAATATTAAATCGATTTGATGAATTCTGAAATATCAGTTGTTATTCTAAATTATAATGGGGAGAAGCACCTTCAAAATTATCTTTCTGAAGTTGTGAAATATAGTCCTGAAGCGCAAGTTGTAATCATTGATAATGCATCTACGGATAATTCCATCAACTACATTGAAGAAAATTATCCAGAGATTCAATTAATTAAACTAGAAAAAAATATAGGATTTGCTAAAGGGTATAACAAAGGATTAAAATTTGTCAAAAGCACCTATTACATCCTATTAAATAATGATGTCAGAGTATCTAAAAATTGGATATCCCCTCTTATTGAAGGGATGAAAAAAAAAGAAGTCGCAGGATGTCAACCAAAAATTCTTTCAGATAGAGACAGTCGTTATTTTGAGCATGCAGGAGCTTCTGGAGGATTTATGGATACGGATTTTTTTCCCTTTTGCAGAGGTCGAATTTTTGATTCTATTGAAAAAGACAAGCATCAGTATAATCAAGAATTAGATGTTTTTTGGGTTTCAGGTGCTGCATTTGCGATTAAAGCAGAAATATTTAATGAGGTTAATGGTTTTGATGAACGTTTCTTTGCGCACATGGAAGAAATTGATTTGTGTTGGCGAGCACAAAATTTAGGCTTCAAATTTAAAGCAATACCAAGTTCTGTTGTTTATCATTATGGAGGTGGTACTCTAGGCTATGAATCTTCATCTAAAATTTATTTAAATTTCAGAAACAACTTGTTTATGATTTTTAAAAATTATAAAGGGTTTATTGCACCAAAATTATTTAGGCGAATGAGTCTTGATTTTTTAGCCGCATTTAAATTTCTTGTTTCCGGAAAATTCACTTTTTTCTTTTCTGTTTTTTTGGCTCACATTGATTTTTACAGAAATGTCCCAAGTCTATTAAAACAAAGAAAAAAACTTCCAAAGAAAAGAAAAAATGAGCTAATTGGTTTATACAAAAAAAGTATTTTGGCGTCGTATTTTATAAAGAAAAAAAGGAATTTTAATGAATTAAAATTCTAAAATAATATCGTCTTCATCCTCATCATCATCCTCAAAATCTTCTCTTTCAAGTTCTTTTCTTAACGATAATAAACTAATATCGTCTTCATCTTCATCAAAATCAGAAAATTTGCCGTATTTATTTTGTTTTTTTAAAGAAGGGTTTTTTTGTTTTTTTGGTTTTAATTCCTCCTTCTCAAACTCTTTTTTACCTCGTTCTTTTATTTTTTTTCTAGTCTCCGCAACTTTAAATTCATCATCGTTAATTTGGCTGTCGACCTCTGAAGCACTTTTTTTATTTTCTTCAAAACGAGTGCTTGAACTGGTTGTATTATTGGGTGTGAATTTTTTCTGAGGTGAATTAAAATTCGGTTTACTTTTATTTCCTCTTCGGTCTTCTGCTTCTTTAACCGCTATACTTCTTCCATTAAAAGTTTTGCCATCAAGCGCTTCTATAGCTTCTTCTCCTTCTTCTCTATTTGCCATTTCGACAAAGGCAAATCCACGGGGCTTCCCTGTCTCTCGATCTGTTGCTACAGTTGCCTTATTAACTCTTCCAAACTTTTCAAACTCCTCTCTAAGTTGATCGCTAGAGATACTAAAGTCTAGTTTTGCTACAAAAATATTAATCATGAATTAAAGGTTGCTATTAAAGAAAGATATTTGATTTATATAAAAAAAACAAATATTGGTTAAAAAAAATACGCTTAAAATTTTAAGCTTTAGAACGTTTTTAAAGAAAAAATTAGTGATAATCATAGATTTATGATACGTTTATACCAAGAACTTCAGCCATTTTGTTTCCTATTTCAGCAGGAGAATCTACGACATGTATTCCACATTCTCTCATAATTCTCTTTTTTGCTTCAGCAGTATCGTTATCTCCGCCAACAATGGCACCAGCATGTCCCATGGTTCTCCCTTTTGGGGCAGTTTCTCCGGCAATAAATCCAACAACAGGTTTTTTATTATTTTCTTTTACCCATTCTGCTGCAAGAGCCTCAAGATTACCCCCAATTTCACCAATCATAACAATACCTTCAGTCTCTTCATCATTCATTAAAAGTTCAACAGCCTCTTTAGTTGTAGTTCCAATAATAGGATCTCCACCTATACCAATAGCGGTAGTGATACCAAGCCCTGCCTTAGAAACTTGATCCGCAGCTTCATAGGTTAACGTTCCTGACTTTGAGACAATGCCAATATTTCCTTTATTAAAGACAAAACCAGGCATAATTCCAACTTTTGCTTCATCCGCGGTAATAATTCCTGGGCAATTTGGACCGATTAACCTACAATCAAAACCTTTAATATAATCTTTAGCCTTAATCATGTCTTTTACCGGAATTCCTTCCGTAATACAAACAATAACTTTAATTCCAGAATTAGCAGCTTCCATAATCGCATCTGCAGCAAAAGCTGGAGGAACAAAAATTATAGAAACATTAGCTCCTGTTGCTGAAACTGCATCACTAACTGTGTTAAAAACAGGCTTTTCTAAATGTGTTGTTCCACCTTTTCCGGGGGTAACACCACCAACAACTTGTGTTCCATATTCAATCATTTGTGAGGAATGAAAAGTTCCTTCACCACCAGTGAATCCTTGAACAATTACTTTTGAAGTATTATTTACTAAAATTGACATCTTTTTTGTTTAATAGGGCAAAAATATAATTTAAACCTTATTCTTTTATTAAAAACATGTTTTTTTTATTATTTTTTTTGAGTTAATCTCCAAATTTCTCTATTACTTCTTGGGTAACTCCTGTTGTTGCAAAACCTCCATCATGAAATAAATTCTGCATGGTAACATACTTCGTTAAATCGGAAAATAGAGCAATGCAATAATCTGCACAAGCTAAAGCAGGGGCATTTCCTAAAGGAGACATTTGCTCTGAAAAATTAATAAATTCATTAAAGCCTTTAATACCTTGACCTGCAGTGGTTACCGTTGGAGATTGAGAAATGGTATTGATTCTTACTTTTTTCTTTATTCCATAATGGTATCCAAAAGATCTTGCTATAGATTCTAGTAACGATTTGGCATCGGCCATGTCGTTATAATCTGGAAAAATTCTTTGTGCGGCAATATAACTAAGCGCAATAACAGACCCCCACTCACTTAATGCATCATGTTTCATGCAAGTTGCTAAGGTTTTGTGCAATGAAATTGCGGAGACATCCATCGTTTGCATATAATATCTATAATCATTTTCTGTATAGTGTTTGCCTTTACGAACATTTGGAGACATTCCTATAGAATGAAGTACAAAATCAATTTTACCTCCTAATTTTTCTACCGATTGGGTAACTAAATTATCCAGGTCTTCTAAATTAGTTGCATCTGCTGGTATTATTTCACTTCCCGTTTTTTCGGCCAAAGTATTTATTTCGCCCATTCTCATTGCAATAGGAGCATTGGTTAAAACAAATTTAGCGCCTTCTTCGTGGGCTCTTTCAGCTACTTTCCATGCAATAGACTGGCTATTTAGAGCTCCAAAAATTATCCCTCTTTTTCCTTTAAGAATATTTGTAGACATAAGTTATAGGTGTTTTATTTTAAATAAAAGTAATTAAAATGAATTGGATATTTCTAATTATAAATAATTAATAAAAATCTTTTCTAAAGCCAATGTTAAAACCAAATAACAAAGGCGAATAAAATGAAGAGTTTGCTGCAGTTTGATTATTCGCTTGGGCAAGAATAGCATAGGACCCGTTCACATCAAAATAAATTGTTCCAATAGCAGGAAGTGTATACTTAACACCACCTTGTAATCCAAGAGCTAATGAAAGAATGGTTCCTTTTCTATCTTCTCCAACAGGAAGACTATACAATGCATTATCAAAATCATCATAATTTCTTTTTACTCCATAAAACAATAAAGCCATGTTACTTCCACCATATACCGCAAAACCATTATCAAAACCATTTCCAAGGTAATATCTTGTTCCTCCTTCTATTGAAGTGAAATTTGTTGAAGAAGTGTAATCCACAAGAATAGTGTATGGAGATGTAGTTAAATCAATTGCTTCAGCATATGTAGAAAAGCTCGTGCTTTCTTTTCGAGCTAAAAAATGTGCAATTCTTCCATAAAAAGTCACGTCGTTATTTCTTGGAACTTCAGCACCAAGGTGAAAACCAAAAAAAACTCCAGGGTTTTCAGAAGTGAAACCACTTGAAAAACCGGTACCAGCGTTAACACTAACCTGAGAATTAAACGAAAAACTTAAGAAAAAAACAGATAGAATTACAAGAAATTCTTTAGACATTTTCATATTCATTAAAATTAATTTAATTATAATAACTCAATTTTCATTCCACAAATTTACAGCTCTTTTTCTTATTTTGCATTAAATTTATATATGCGATTATTATTTTTCACTTTTTTATTATCAATTTCTGTCCCAATTTTTAGTCAGGATACTATCAAACTAAAAGATGGAGAATTTGAAAAAGACATTTTTTATTATCAATCTACTAAATATAATGGGATGGCTTATTCAAATTATTCAAAAAGAAAACCTAAAGTAGAGTATAATTTCACAGAAGGAAAGAAAATTGGACTTTGCAGAGAGTGGTACAAAAATGGATCTTTAAAAGAAAAAGGAAACAGATGCAAAGTAAATGAAGTAATAAGGTGGTGTGGTTTGTACCAAAAATGGTATCAAAACGGAATACTTGCTTTTGAAAAGAATGACACGCCAATTGGAGAAATAGCATCCTTAAAAACGTGGTATTCGAATGGAGTATTATTTAATGAAAAAAAATTTCTTGATGGAAAATTATCCGACTTTTATAGCTGGCACTCCAGTGGAAAAGCAAACGAAGAATATCATTTTAAATTTGAAGAGGATCTAAACTCATTTCATGGAAAATGGAAAAAATCAAGTGAAGATGGAGATCTTTGGGAAGAAAGAAATTATGTTCTGGGAAAGCTTGATGGAAAAACTCGAAAAAAAACCATCGATGGGTTAATCTACGAGAAAAATTATAAAAATGACCTTCTAAATGGAAAATTCCTTGTTTTTATAGAGGATAGCATTTTAGTATACGAAACAACATTTAAAAATGGCAGTGGTATTCAAAGGGAGTATAATAAGAAGGGAAAGGTTACAAGTGAGAAATCTTTTACACAAAACATATTAAACTGGGAAAAAACCTTTAAAAAAAGTGGTAAAATTAAAACTCATGAAGTTTTTAGAGTGAATAACAAAGAATTAATGGTTAAACAAGATACAATTTCTGGAAATAAGATATACTATTACAACGATATTCCTTTTAATGGAGAAAGCTATATTGAATCGGATCAAGGATTTAATACAAAAGAATGCAAATATGAAAATGGCATGTTTATTTCATGTAAAGATTTTGCAATAAAAGAAACTTATGAATAATCTAAAAAAACTTCTCCTTATCCTTTTTGGATTTACAGCTACTATATCCTGTAAAAACAGCAAAAACATTGTTGAACCAATTGAAAAAATTGAAACACCCATTATTAAAGATAATACTGATTCCACTAGAAATAAAAAAAATGATTCAGAAAATAATAAAGAAACAAAAGAGGAACATTCGACTAATAATAAAAATGAAGATGCAAATTTAAAGGGGCTTCCTTCAATAGAACTTAAAGATTTAAATGGAAAAACGGTTAATATTTCTTCGCTTGGATTAAATGGACCAATTGTAATCAGCTTTTGGGCAACTTGGTGTTCTCCGTGTAAAAAAGAATTAAACACGATAAATGAAATTTACCAAGACTGGCAAGATGAAACAGGGGTTACGCTTGTAGCTGTTTCTATTGACGATTCTAAAACTAAAAACAATGTTCCTGTATATGTTAATGGAAAGGGTTGGGAATACATCGTTTTACTTGATCCTAATGGGGATTTAAAAAGAGCCATGGGAGTTAACAATGTTCCGCATACTTTTTTAGTAAATACAAATGGAAAAATTGTTTATTCTCATAATAACTATGCTCCAGGAGATGAAGATCTATTGTATGAGGAAATCCTGAATCTAAAATAAGGAAGGAATATATATAATTTCATATACTTATTTATAAGTATTATCTTTGCAAAAGAAGCAACTAAACAATTTAATTATCGTTGAATTAAATAGAAATTTAATTTTTTTATTGTGAAGAAACTATTCTTATTCCTTTTTTCAATTTTATTATCCTCTTATGGATTAAAAGCACAGGTAGTTGTTTGTGTTGGAGATAGTGCTTCAGCATGTGCTGGACAAACAGTTCAAATTAATAACTGTGGTGGTTTAGGAGCAAACCCAATTGGCCTTGTCTTAAATAGTCCAACAATTATTACCCCAAATTTATCTGATGATTCATACAGCGCTGCTGTTAATATTGGATTCAATTTTAATTTTTTTGGAAATAATTTTTCGCAAGTCACTTTCGGTTCTAATGGAATTGTTTCTTTTAACATGGCAAATGCAAACGGATATTGCCCCTGGTCTTTAAACGGACAAGGAACTTTACCATCTACAGGAAACCTTACTTCATGTAAGAATGGAATTTCTCTTGCTTACCAAGACATGCATCCATCACTTGCTGGAACTACTGGAAATATTCAATATCAAACTATTGGAACTGCTCCAAATAGGAAATTTGTTGGTCTATACCGTGAAATTGGTGCTTTCTCTTGCGGGATTTCTCAATGTAATTATCTTGGAGTTATTTTATACGAAACTACAAATGTTGTTGAAGTTCATATCGGTAGAAAAGTTACTTGCTCCACATGGAATGGTGGACTTGCTATTCAAGGAATTGAAAATGCTGCAGGAACAGTGGCTTATGTTACTCCTGGAAGAAATAATTCGCAATGGCAATGTATAAATGACGGAAGACGATGGACTCCTACTTCTCCTACTAATACAAATACGTATTCCTTGAGTCAAATACCATATATTCAAATTGTCGGAACAGGAAGTAGTACATTGTGGGCAAATACGCAAGGGCAATCTTTTCCATACAATGGCGGCACATTAAATATAACCTCCCTCCCTACTACTACAACAGGATATTTTTTAACAAGTTCGGCTTGTGGAACCGCTATTGGATCTATTTCAGACACCACATGGCTTTCTATTGGCGCTGCTAATGTTAGCACCTCTTTTATTCCAGATACTTGCGGACAAGGAATCGGATCCGTAACAGCAACACCAGGTGCACTTTCCCCTCCACCCTACACCTATAGTTGGCCTACTCTTGGAGCAACAACAGCAACCGTTAATAGTGTAGCTGCTGGAACTTATGACGTTACATTGACTGATGGCAATGGATGTAGCGCAACTGCTTCTGTAACCGTTACCTCTACAAATGCAACTTATTCGGCAACATCTACACAGGCATCTTGCCTTGGAAGCAATGATGGTACAGCTACTGCTCAAATGGCACCCCCACTTGGAAATGTCACTTACTCGTGGTCTCCTGGTGGACAAACGACACAAACTGCCACAAATTTGACTGCTGGAAATTATACTTGTACTATAAACTCCAATAATGGATGTTCTGGAACAGCAAGTGTTTCGGTTACTGAAATTCCATCGATGCAAATTTCTCTTACCAATGTTCAAGATGCAAGTTGCAATTCAACCGCAGATGGAACAGCTACTGTTAATATTACTCAAGGAACAGCTCCATACACTTATACCTGGTCAAATTCTTCAAGTACTACTAACACAGCCATTGATCTTGCTGCTGGATCACATACAGTTAGTATAAGCGATTCAAATGGATGCACTACCGATACTACTTTTCAAATAGCTGAACCCTCTGCTCTAGCTTTAACCTCTATCACAAATGACACAATGGTATGTCCTAATACCACCCTTAATTTAAATGCTACAGGAACAGGAGGTTCTAGTCCATACACCTATACATGGACTAAAAATGGAACAACTATTGGCACAGGTTCCTCATTTAATGTAACTCCTATTGATTCATTTGCTACATACTGTGTGACGCTATCCGAACAATGTGGATCACCAACCACACAATTATGTGTCAATGTTAGTGTTCCTTCTAATATTAATCCAAATATTATTTCGGATATCTCAGCAGCATGTATTCCTGGAACATTTACCTTCACTAATACATCTTCAAATTCTTCTGAAATTCAATCCGTTCAATATGTATTCTCTAATGGAGATATTATAAACGCAAGTGGAAATAATTCTTTTACTCATACTCTAAATACCATTGGGCTATTTAGTATAGACATGATTGTTACTTCTATTTATGGGTGTACTTATCAAAACACCTTTCCTGATATCGTAATTGTTACAGACAAACCTCAAGCAAACTTTACTATTGCTCAAAATCCAGTTACATGGTTTGAAACAGAGGTACAAACCCAAGATATTTCTATTGGGAATATTGCACAATGGGAATGGTATAGCCCAGATGCGACGCCAATGCTAAGTTATGACCCAAGCGCTTTATTAACTTTTCCTGAAGGAGTAGTTGGAACATATCCGATACAGCTAATTGTTACCACAACCGAAGGTTGTTCAGATAGCATAACCCTAGAACTTGAAATTGTTCCCGATATTATTTTTTATGCTCCAAATTCATTTACTCCAGACGATGATGAATACAACCAAAGCTGGGGAATTATTATTGAGGGCATTGATTTAGAAAGTTTTTCATTGCTTATATTTAACAGATGGGGAGAAGTCATTTGGGAATCTTATGATTCTAAAGCAAAATGGAATGGATATTACCATGGCGAGAAAGTTCCTGCTGGAACTTATTCGTGGAGAGTGAATTACAAGGATCGGGAAACCGATGGAAAAACAGTTCAAACAGGATTTATAAACGTTTTAAGATAAAAAAATGAACAACTACAAATTAGCACTTCTTACATTGGTATCGATATCTTTATTTTCATGTGATGTTATTAATCAACAAGCAAATCAACTTGTTAATTCCAATTCATCCATTGGGAATAATGAACCAAACAAACCATCTTTATCCAATCAAGAAGTGATAAGTGGACTTAAAGAGGCATTATCTGTTGGAATAAAAAACTCCGTTAATATCACCTCTGTAACCGATGGTTTTTTAAAAAACCAATCTATTCGATTGCCTTTTCCTTCAGATGCTCAAAAAGTAAAAGATAAAGCAATAGAATTTGGCTTATCTAACAAAGTAGATGAATTTGAAACCACACTGAATCGAGCTGCAGAAGAAGCAGCCAAAGAAGCACTTCCAATTTTTACAGAAGCTATTAAAAACATGACTGTACAAGATGGATTTGCTATTTTAAATGGTGGAGATGGAGCCGCAACTAGATTTTTAAAAGAACAAACCTCTAGTAAATTAAGCGAAGCATTTCTCCCAAAAGTAAAACAAGTTACCTCAAGAGTTAAGCTAACCGAAAAGTGGAATCCCATTATAACTAAATACAACCAAGCAACTATGCTTACTGGTGGAGATAAAATTAACCCTGATTTAGATGCCTATGTTACTGAAAAAGCTATAAAAGGCTTGTTTTATATGGTGGAAAAAGAAGAAAATAAAATTCGTAAAGATCCTATTGCTAGGGTAACGGATTTATTACAAAAAGTATTTGGAAATCTTTCAAATTAATTTTGTGAAAACGTATCCAAAATCTGAATTAACATTAAACGCAAAAAACCAGGTATATCATCTTGGTTTATCTCCTGAACAAATTTCAGACAAAATTATACTAGTTGGAGATCAAGATCGTGTGAATCTTGTTTCTTCTCTTTTTGATTCTATTGAGCATCAATCTCAACATCGCGAGTTTGTTTGTCAAACTGGTATGTACAAAGGAAAAAAAATAACTGCATTATCCACAGGAATAGGTACAGACAATATTGACATCACTATAAATGAACTGGATGCATTGGTTAATATTGACTTAATTAAGAGAACCGATTTACCAAAAAAAACAACGCTTAATCTTGTGCGAATAGGAACTTGTGGACTTTTACAACCTGAAATACCTGTACATGCTTATGTGCTTAGTAAAGCAGCTTTTGGATTAGATAATGTAGCTCATTTTTATAATATAAACTTCCTTGAAGAAGAAATTTCTGCTGCAGAGAAAATCAAATCTAAAATAGGGCTTCCTTCGAATGTAAACCCTTATTTTGTATACGCTAACCAAGAGTTAACAAACAAACTTTCATCCGACAAGGTCTATGAAGGAATAACCGTTACATCTTCAGGGTTTTATGGACCACAAGGAAGACAACTAAGGTTAGCTACTAAAACAACGCTTCTAAATGATAAACTTCAACAAATCCATGAATCAGGAATGAAAGTTTTAAATTTTGAGATGGAAAGCTCTACTCTATTTTCACTTGGAAGAGAACTTGGTCATCAATGTACTACCATTTGTTTAGGAGTTGCAAATCGACCAAATTTAGATTTCTCAAAAGGCTACAAAAACGAGATGATTGAATTAATTAGGTATGTTTTAGATCGAATTTGATAATTTACTCTTTAGGGTAAATTCTAGAGAACACCCACCCTGAAATCATGGCAAGTATAAACGATGGAGTTAAGACATCAAGTTTCTCCAAATACTCTCCAATTCCAGGTATTTCCATAAAAACAAACTTAAATACCACCACAGATAAAAAACCTGTTATCATGGTTGCTATTGCTCCTTTTTCGGAATATCCTTTCCAGAATAAAGTCAAAATAATGACCGGACAAAATGTTGAAGCAATACCAGACCAACCAAAAATAATAACCCAAAAAACTTGTCTATCAGGAGATATTACAGCTATAGACATTGCTATAGACAAGGCTATAAAAGCCATTAATAATGTAACGAATCTTGATATATTGGTTAGTTGATGATCTTTTAAATCAGGTCGAAATATCTTCTGATAAAAATCACGTGTAATCGCACTTGAAGCAATAATTAAAAGCGAATCTATCGTTGACATAATAGCCGATAAAACAATTGCTACATAAATAGCAATCAAAACAGTAGGAAGAAAATTATCAGTCATCATATGAAGTACATCAGTTGCTCCAACTCCAAAAACATCTTCAGGGTTTTCACCAGGAGAAGTAAATAATACTCTAGCAAGAATTCCAATAGTTACGGCAGCTGCATCTGTCAATAGTGTAAAAACAACAGCGACCCATTTTCCTTTATCTAATTCGGCTACATTTTTAATTGACATAAAACGAACATATACTTGTGGGGCTCCCAAAAAACCTAATCCTATCATTGAAAACCCTAGTATCGTAAACACATTCATCCAAATGTCATTCCCTCCACCCCAGATATTGGTTAATGCTGGATCTATTGTATGTAGTGAATCCACGATACTAACAGAATGATCCATTGAAAACCATACAATTATTGGAAGTAATATCAAACCAAAAAACATCAATAATCCTTGAAATAAATCAGACCAAACAGCAGCTACAAATCCCCCAATAAAAATGTAAAGTAAGACTATAAAAAAACCAATTAATGCCCCTAAAAAGTAATTAACACCGAGCAAAGATTCAAAAGCAATGCCTGTTGCATCAATTTGAGAACTGACGTATATTACTACAAAAACAGCCAAGACAGATGCCGAAATTATTCTTAATGTATTGGTGTTTGATTTAAAATGGCTTTGTAAGTAATCTGGAATCGTAATTGAACCATACAAGTCTGATTTTTGCTTAAATCGCTTGGCCATAAAAAACCATGAAATAAAAACACCTAATAATTCACCAACAACAACCCAATAGCCAGATAATCCTGCAAGAGCTCCCATGCCTGTAAGTCCAATCAATAGCCAACCTGATTCTCCTGTGGCTCGTGCTGAAAAAGCAACTGCCCAAAATCCAATGTTTTTACCACCAACATAGAAATCACTCATGCTTTTTACTCTACGTGAAGCTATCACACCAATCAATAAAAGAATTAAAATATAAATTGATAAAACAATTATTTTAGTAATCATAAAAAGTTCCTATTAAAATCATTATAATATAACATAAAAAAACATGATTGCTATATTAGAAGCATCAATAAGATTAGTTTTAGAATGAAAAAACACCTGTTTATTTTCTACCTCTTTGGTTTTATTTGCAATTTACAAGCACAAAATTTTTATCTAAAAACAGAAGTAGATATAAATGATTTTATTTATAGAAAAAGGCAAATTTCGTTGGTACATTGACCCAAAATTTTCTTTAGAATATTTTAAATCCATAAAATGAAATTTAATTTTATTCCTTTATAATTCTTTTATTGAACTCAGGTAAGAACTCACAAACATCTTTATAGAATTTTAGTCTGTTATCAGCAATTAACTTGTAAAAAAAATCCCTAATAAACTTTGGTACAATCCAAAAAATAAGTAGAAAATAATAATACCATTTTAAAAAAGGAATAATTTTTAAAGCAGCGCTTGATTTATCATGCATTTTATTATTATAATAGAAATAAAATGTGTTTAAATCCGGTTTTATATTATTTTGGTTGAGTACATCAATAGCATACTTACTTTGCAATGGACTAAAATATATATTATTATTATTTTCATTTTTATAGACAAATTGCACAACTCTGCTACAGAGTCCACATTCTCCATCAAAAAAAACAATTGGTGAGTTCATTTAATAAAATTAAAAATCGAGTCAATAATAACTCGATTTTTTAATGTCTATCTTGTAAATAATAATTCCCTAAATTTAGGCAAAGGCCATATTTCATCATCAATTAACATTTCTAACTTATCAGCATGGTAACGAATGGTTTCAAAACATCCTTTTACATTATCACAATAAGCCAATGCTTTTTTCTCTATACTTTCAAGTTTATTCGCTTTTTTACGCTCATCAAGCATTTTGTCTGATGCATTTTTCATTGCATTTAGATGATCAGAAATAGATTGAATTAAGTCAATTTGAGCTTCAGAAGACTTTGTACCAGCTTTATCTCCTAATACAGATTTTAAGCCCTGAACATTATTGATTAATTTATTTTGATACTCAACTGCTGCTGGGATCAAATAACTCTGGGTAATATCCCACATCAATCTAGACTCAATCTGAATTTTTAAAATATAATTTTCGTATTCAATCTCTTGACGTGCACCTAATTCAACTTTTGATAAAACACCAATTTCTTCAAACAATGAAATTACTTTAGGGTCTTCCCAAATTTTTAAAGCTCTTGGAGTATCTTTTAAATTAGAAAGCCCTCTTTTCTCTGCTTCTACTACCCATTCATCTCCATATCCATTCCCTTCAAAACGGATTTTTTTAGAGGATTTGATAATCGATTGAAGTTCTTTTAAAATTGCTTCGTCTTTTCCATCTCCACCTTTCATACGAATATCAACGGTTTTTCTAAATTCTTTTAACTGCTTAGCAATAATTGTATTTAAAACAATCATTGCGGAACTACAATTAGAAGCAGATCCAACTGCTCTAAATTCAAATTTATTTCCAGTAAATGCAAAAGGAGAAGTTCTATTTCTATCGGTATTGTCCAATAATATTTGAGGGATTTTACCAATATCTAATTTTAATTCAATCTTATCCTCAGGAGTCATTTTTCCAGCTTTAATGTTTTTTTCAAGATTATCTAAGGCTGCAGATAATTGAGTACCTATAAAAACTGAAATAATTGCAGGTGGTGCTTCATTAGCTCCTAATCTATGGTCATTTCCTGCTGATGCAATACATGCTCTTAAAAGGTCTGCATTATCATGGATTGCTTTAATTGTATTTACAAAGAAGGTTAAAAACTGAAGGTTAGATTTTGGGTTTTTACCAGGAGATAATAAATTCACTCCAGTATTAGTTGACAAAGACCAATTGTTATGTTTTCCTGATCCATTGACTCCTGCAAATGGTTTTTCATGCAGCAATACTCTAAAATTGTGTTTTCTAGCGACTTTCTCCAAAAGATCCATTAACAATAAATTGTGGTCGTTTGCAAGATTACACTCCTCAAACATCGGAGCACATTCAAATTGATTGGGTGCAACTTCATTATGTCTTGTCGTTACTGGTATTCCTAATTTAATTGCTTCGCTTTCAAAATCACGCATATAAGCAGAAATTCTATCTGGAATAGAACCGAAATAATGATCATCCAACTGTTGTCCTTTTGCAGGAGCATGTCCAAAAAGAGCCCTCCCAGTAAGCATTAGATCTGGACGCGCATTGAACAAAGCCTGATCAATTAAAAAATATTCCTGTTCCCAACCTAAAGTAGCATTCACTTTATTTACATTTTTATCAAATAATTTGCACACAGATACAGCTGCTGAATCTACTGCATGCAATGCTTTTAATAAAGGCATTTTAAAATCCAAAGATTCACCAGTATAAGAAATAAAAATGGTAGGAATACAAAGTGTTTTCCCAATAATAAAAGCCGGAGAAGATGGATCCCATGCGGTATAACCCCTTGCTTCAAATGTATTTCTAATACCTCCATTTGGAAAAGAAGAAGCATCTGGCTCTTGCTGAACAAGCATATCGCCATCAAATCTTTCAATTGCTTTTCCTGCTTCTATTGGATTAAAAAATGCATCGTGCTTTTCTGCAGTGGCACCTGTTAAAGGCTGAAACCAATGCGTGTAATGTGTGGCATTTTTACCTATTGCCCAATCTTTCATGGCCAATGCTATCTGGTCAGCGATTTTACGGTCTAATTGATCTCCTAAATCAATGGCCTTCATCACTTGCTTAAATGTATCCGAAGGAAGATATTCCCTCATGATTTCTTTGTGAAAAACATTTTGACAATATAAATCAGAAAGTTTATCCGTAGAATTGACAATTTTAGGTTCTCTATGAAGAACATCTTGATATGCTTTCAATCTTTTTGTAGCCATTTTTATATTTTTTTTGTAAAACTATTAAAATTTAGG
>JAQWKT010000008.1 GCA_029247685.1 Crocinitomicaceae bacterium
TTATAATTCATACAATCATCAAACTGTTCTTCAGTCATTCCCATAAAAACCCCTTCTTCATATAGTTTTTTCCCAATCTCATCTCCATATTTTTTCTCTAAACTATTTTGAAATTCAAACTTATTAATGATTTTATCTACATTATGTTTTACAACATCTAAATCAAATTCCTTTAATTGATTTACAATTTCATCAAAATTTGTTATCCATATTTTATAAGGAATAAGTTTATCTATATATTCAATTTTCTCCTTATCCTTATTCCCAAACATATTCTTTAAAAAACCCATTTTTGTTTTTTTTGTTATGAAAAACCACATTTAAAATATTACCACTTAAGTTTAAAGATAATGACATTATCAATAATTGTTTTAAATGACCTCTCTATTCTTTTTTCTCGAACTTTCCCCTTCTTATAAATACTATGAATGTAATTAGGTAAGAGGTCTTTATTTGATCTAATAGATTTATATCCTTTACTAATAAATTGATCACTTATTTGTTTGAAACTATATGATTTTTCTTCATATAGATACTTAACTTCTTGGTATAAATTTTTTTGTTCGAGTGTATAATGATATCTTTTCGTTAGAATAGATGTTTTAAATGAAATTCTAAACGTTATCAATACTTTCGAGACATTATTGAAGTTCAGATAGTTGTCGGAATTTACTATAAATGAAATATAGTCAGATACAGTTGAATAATCATGAAGGATTAAAACTTAAAACTTAAAGTTCTTCTAGACTCTTTTAGCGCTCGCACCTTCTTTTTGAATTCTTTCTTTGGCTCATTTGAATCATGCTTTGCGTTATTGTTCATGTCGATATATGCAAAAGCATAATATTCTCCCGGCTCAAGTAAATTTAAAAAAGTATGAGAGATGGATGTTTTGGGTATTTTTTTATTTTCTTCAGTTTCTTCAAACATCATTATAGATTCTGTACAAGTAATTGCTCCAGAGTAATTGGGATTATCATAAAAAGTTACTCTTACAGGAATACTTAATCTATCAAAATCATAAGAGTTTGGAACATTGATTTTTATGATTGTTTCGTTGGTGTTATTAAATAATGCAGCATCATCTCCATCTTGACAACTGAAAAGAATTATAATTATACTTAAAATTAGGCCTGTTTTTTTCATGTTTTTTCTTAAATAATTAATAGGAAACTTAATCGTTACAAAGCGACAGTTTTATTTAACATTTTTTGTTAATTAAGAGAGGGGGTATGTTTCCAACTTAAACAGCCATATAATGGCTTATTATAATTAATTTAAGGTTTTTAAAATGATTTTATATGGAAAAACAGAGCGTAAAAGGATATGAGATTGCACAGAAAAAATCTCTTTCTGGAGATATAGAAGAGATTCAATTTAAAATTCATAGTACAATAGGTGTTAATCCTAAACAAAAGAAAATAGTGTTAGGATTAATTGCTTTTTTTGGAATAATTTTTTCATTTTTTTTCGCTTTTTTTATTCCGTTTTTTCTGATTGTATTTGTATTGGTATTAAATGCACAAACCATTACGGTTAATAAGAAGAGTTTAGAAATAAAAAACTCCATTCCGGTCTTTCCAAAAACAAATATGAATATAGAAAACATAGATCATTTTGAAGTAAAAAGAATAGAAACAAGAAATAAAGAGGGGAAAACAATGGTCACTTTTCAGTTAGTTGCATTTTTTAAAGATCACACCAACAAAAAAATATATAATAGTCCCAATATGGAATTGGTAGATAAAATGGATAAAATCATAGAAAATTTTTTAAAGATTACCGATGAGACAAATGAAAAACAACTGGACCAACTTAGTACTTCCAATTTAGAAAGAGATTTAAAAGACGAACACATTGTCGAGGAAACTTTAGGTAATATAGATACCTCCATTCCTTCAAAAGATTATCCATTTTCTTTGAAAAGTGACTTAATAAGTGTGAAGGTGACTTATTTTTCCAAATTCAACCAAAAATCACTAGGTCTTTTTTTAATAATATTTGGACTTGTGTTTTCGATTGGTTCTGTTGGTCTTTTTAGCCCAATAGGGATACCACTTTTTATATGGGGATTAAAAAAGACGCTTAACAAGCAATACGTGTTGGCTTACAGTAACAAATTGACATATGTAACTAAGCCAATCTCTTTGAAAAAAGAAAAAGAGTTATTAAAAAGTGAAATTAAAAGCATTGAAGTAATCCCTTCTAATGTTAGAACAAATGGCGTTATGAGTTTTCATTTGGTTGCCAATACTAATGAAGGAAAAAAGATTAAATTAATTAGCCATGTTTTTAATGTAATTGCCTTAAGAGATATTGCCAATAAAATAAACAATCGTTTGGGCTTGGATAATACTTAAAAAGTTCTTCGATTAATTATTTTTTAAATAACAGGTATTAATGCCAAAAAAACGATAAATATAGCAAGTTCCAACAAGCGCATTAAACAACAAAATGGCGCCTACGACACATAAAATAATGGCATATATAGAACAGCTACAAATGATTAAAGGAGCAGGAATTAAAAATAAAGAGACCATAAACCTTGCGACTCTTTCTGCTTTGTTTTGGTTGGTTTCAAATAATTTCATTTTGTTATTTTTCTTTTTTTAAAGATATAAATTTTATTGCCATACAATTTATGGTATTTCCAGGAGGCTGCTCCCCCAACAAATGAAAAGCCTGCCAAAATCAAAAAGATGTATTGATAGCCTTGCTCTCCTTTAAAATTTTCTAATAAATAACCAATTATTGGTCCGCTAAATATATCTGGAGTGTACCCTACTATGGAAATAAGTCCAACTGCAGTTCCGGTGTATATTAGCGGAATCTGTCCCTTTTCCATAACGGAAAAATAAAGCGCTCTTAATCCATATACCCCAATTGCTAAAGACAAAATGGATATAACAAACAACATAGTTGTTGAAGAGGAAATAATACCTAAAGCAAACAACAACGCAGAGAAAAAAGAAATAACAAAACCTCCAAGTAAAAGCAATCCCCCTTCAAACTTAAATAAGACTACCGCTATTAGTATTGAAATAACAGGCCTTGCATATAACAAAAAAGTAGCAATTTGAGCCGATTCAACCTGATCATAGCACATTATCTCTTTTGCATAAAGAGAGATAATATCCGTTGTTTTATAGCCCATATATGCCGACAAGACAATAATCATTAAAAGCAATACGGAGGGCAATTTTAGCACCTGGCCGATTTGAGAAAGAGTAATTTTTTCTAAAACCACTTTTTTTTCTTGCTCGTCATTTAATTTCATGAAAAACCACACCAATACCCCTACAAACGCCACAATAAACGAAGAAATATAAATCACATATTTAAATGCATCACGGCTTTCATTTAACCCTGTAGAGTTGTTATCCTTCATGAAAAAAGCAAATATCATTACGCCAAGCGCCCCCAATAGTGCGCCAAAAAGGCCTCTTCCACCCTCTAAATAGCCAAAAGCCTTTAATTGTGATGATGTCCCTCCCCATATTCTTGTAGCCTTAATCATCGGAGCCCAAAAAAGAAGTACGGTTGTTAACCCCCAATAGCCATAGAGGATTTTTAAAACCGTATAGCTAGGATAGCTTGCATATACAATTCCTCCAATAGAGGTGAGCCATAGAGCAAATGCGATTAGTTTTCTTGGCGAATATTTGTCGGCGATAGGTCCGCCAAACAGATAAGAAAAAACAGCTACAAATCCATATACCGAAAAGCAAATTCCTAATTGGATGTTGTCTATTTGAAAAACTTCTAGAACGGTTGGTCTAAAAACTCGAACCAAAACATAAGGAAGAAAAAAAACAGACTCTCCCGCTAAAATAATAAGAAGAAGGTAACGCCAGGAAGGATTTGGATTTTTCAATTCCCTTTCTTTTTTAAAAAGACAGAGTCATTTAATTGATAGATGAAACAAAAAACACCACTCATTATATTTTTAAACAGCATGTAGATCAATTTATAATTATAACCAAACCCCGATATTATTACTTAATTAAAGTGATATTTCCTGATTTTAGCTCAGTGCTTCCATTGGTGTATTCGATATTTACGATATAAGCGTACACTCCAGAATTACAAGGTTTTCCTTTAAAGTTTCCATCCCAAACAAAGTTTTTATCGGTAGATTCAAAGATTTGATTTCCCCATCGATCATAAACAATAAATTGAATGTTTTTAATATCACTGCCAACCACAATCGAAAAAGAATTATTGGACATGTTTCCTATTCCATTTGGAGAAAACCCTGTTGGAATATGAACCCCATTAAAGCATCCAATAGAGGCAATTGGATCACAAGGGTCTAGAGGGTCACTTCCGGCCGTTACTTCATCTTTGTCATTGATGCCATCGCCATCGGTGTCTGGATTATTAGGATCAGTTCCTATAATGGCTTCTTCTTCGTCGGTCAGGCCATCACCATCCGAATCAATAGGAGCGTTTCCATAAAAACAGGCATCTGAAATTCGTAAGATAAAAATGTCTTTGCCTTGTTGTGGGTTTTGAGTTAGAGCGCCAAAGGAAATCGTATTAAAAAAGTATCCGGTAACATATACCTTGCATTCATGCATTGCAATTCCACTTCCTCGATCAAAGTCATAACCTCCACCGTCCAAAGCCCATCGCCATGCCCCAGTGGTGTCAATGGCTGCAATAAAAACCTCTACGCTGTCTCCCTGAGAGTCAAGACTTAGCGTTCCAAAGGTTGCGTCACTACTGTATTGCCCAGTAACAAAGATGTTTCCTAGTTGATTAGAAGTGATGCCATTTGCTCGATCAGAACCTTTTTTTGAACCTGCTTTAGTAGCCCATCCCCAATCTCCATTTTTAGAAATTTGGGCAACAAAAATATCCCTTCCATTTGGCCCGCCATAATTGTTTAAATTGCTTGTTCCAAAATCACAACTATCTCTAAATTCTCCAGCAACATACATGTTTCCATCTATGCAATAAGAGATGCTGTTGGCTCTATCTTTTAAGGCTCCTCCCGCAGATTGCACCCATTGAAAAGTCCCACTTGAGTCGTACTTAACAACATAAATATCGGTTAATCCATTGCTAGTCAAAGTACTTGTTCCAAATGTTTTGGTATCAGTGAACCCGCCAACAACATAAAGATTTGCTTCGTCATCGATTCCCATCGCATTATCCCGATGATCTACAATTCCACCAAATGTTTCTACCCATTGCCATACTCCATCGTTGGATAGTTTGGCCAAAAAAGCTAAAGAGTCATTTGCAGCTACATTGATGTTAATATTGTCAAAGGTCGCATCATGCGGAGAACCATCATTGTTAGAGATAAATCCGGTTAGATAAATATTTCCTTGGTCGTCTGCGATTAAATCCTGTCCATGATCATCGTTATATGGAAATCCACCTTCATTGACTCCGGCATTTTTCATCCAAATTTCATTTCCATCCGTGTCCAATTTCACTACAAATATTTGATCGGTGTAGCTGGTAGAATTATAGACACTCAGTGCGCCCCAATCGAGTCCCCCCCAACATGTTCCAGTAACATAAACATTTCCAGCAGGGTCAACGCATAAACCAAGTCCTCGATCATCGTAGTAATTAACTCCATTTTTAACCCAAAGAAAATTTCCATTTGAATCCGCTTTTGCTACATATGCTTCTTTACTTGCGGTATATGAAAAACCAGTATTAAAAGGCCCAAAGTTTGCTTCTTCATTGTAATAACCAGTCATGTAAATGTTTCCATCGGAATCGGTTACCGTTTTGGTTCCTTTATCCGATTTCATTCCACCAGCAGTACTGATCCACTCAAATGTTTGTGAATGAATTCCAACAGAAATAAATAAATAAAGAAACAATAAAAAGCGCATCATTAAATTCAATAGTATTAAATCTTCTTTTGAAGAGAATAATCTATTAATAATACGAATAAATAAACGGAATAGTTGTTTCAGCGAGACATTTAAAAAAATAATTTTTAAAATTAGCTGAATGGATTACTTGCCCACACACTAAATTCAGGGATAAAACCTCTATCTTCCATTTCAAGCGCAGATACAATGGAGTGTGCAATTTCTTTTGGAGTTAGTTTATTATGCACCTCTTCTCTTTCTTTTCGTTCTGGATTGGCAAAAGCAGTGGTTACCTCACTTGGGTTTACTTGAGTTACTCGAATATTAAATGGCCGAAGCTCTGCTTGCCAACATTGTGTAAGAGATCTTAATGCAAATTTAGAAGAAGAATAAATGCTTCCGGTTTTATATCCTTTTAAACTAGCAGTAGAACCAATATTTATAATATTCCCTCCCTTGTTTTTTTTCATTACTGGAACAATTTCCTTAGTTAATAAAGCAAGTCCAAAAACATTCGTGTTATAGACATTTAAAAAATCATCGATAGACAATTCCTCCACGCTTTTTCTAACCCCTGTTCCGGCATTATTTATAAGGACATCAATGCTTCCATTAAATAAATCAAGGCATTTTTTTGTGTTTTCTGGAATGTTATCAATTTTGGATATATCAAATACAAGGCCTTTTGCTTTAGTATATATTAAAGAGTTTTCTATTCTTTCTTCCGTTCTTCCTGTTATCAAAACATTAGCCCCTTTTTCTACTAAAATCTTTGCTGTTTCTTTTCCTATTCCAAGGGTTCCTCCAGTAATAAGGATGTTTTTATTTTTTAAGTTCATTTATAAGTTAAAGTTTCAATGGGATTAGACGTGTTAAACCAAATTGTTTATCATCTCTTATAGGGAAGAGAATTAACACTCGTAAATATAGCAGAAGTTTTTTAACTTTAAATCATGAGAAAAATAGGTATAGGAATTATTTTTATGATCAATTTTTGTGTTTTTTCACAAACAGCATCTTTTCAAGTTAGTTATACGGGGATTACCCCGCAAGCACAGGTTGCTTTTGAAAAAGCCACCGAAATATGGTCTAATATTTTAGTTTCAAGCGTTCCAATAAAGATTAATTTAACTTGGGGGGATGCTTCTAGTCTTGGCGTTTTAGGAATAACTATTTCTAATGGGACAAAGGATTTTTCGAATGCACCTTATGCTAATGTTTGGTATCCATCTTCTTTAGCGGATGCATTGGCTGGAAATGATCTTCAACCTAGTCAAACAGATATGGATATTTTCATGGATAATTCTTCCGATTGGTATTATGGTACCGATGGAAACTGTCCATTTTGGAAACAGGATTTGGTAAGTTGTGCACTTCATGAAATAGGTCATGGACTTGGCTTTTATTCGGTAGCAAACATAAACACTCAAAATGAAGGGTCTTTTAGCTTGCTAATAGATCCATTTGCTTCTTCCTTAGCCTCTTTTCCATTGCCAAACTTAAATGGAGAACCTCTTGTTTATGATTTATTTGTTCAAAATGGACAAGGAATTAGTTTAGTTGACACTAATTTATTTTCTAATCCATCAAATCTATTAGCAAATGAATTTACCGGAAACGATTTATATTTTGCTGGACCTAACACTCTTGCCGCAAACAATAATAATCCAGCAAGAATTCATGCAACAAGTGCTTTTTCTTTTGGTTCTAGCTTTTTGCATTTAGATGAATCTGTTTATCATTCGGGAACATCTGAGTCATTAATGACTCCTTATAGTTCTGCAGGTGAAGTAAACCATCTTCCGGGTAAAATAACCGCAGGAGTTTTAATGGATATAGGTTGGAATTTAGCAACCGCAGATATTCCTCAAGAGGAGTTTTTTACCGGTGTCATTTATCCAAATCCAATCAAAGAAAAAGCAACGATTTCTTTTAAGGTTAAAAAGTCATCAAAGGTACTTGTGGAAATATATAATTCTATCGGGATGAAAGTTTTACCAGCTTTTCAAAAACAAGTTAATGTGGGGCTTTGTTCATTGGAAATAGAAACATCGTCTCTTTGTTCTGGGACTTATTTTTGTCATATAAGCATTGATGGTGCTTTACAAAAACAGCTTCCAGTAATTAAGTAAAAACTTAATTTAAATAAAGAGAGTCGGCTAGATTTTTTGGGAAAGTAATAGTGAAACAAGTCTTTGTTTTATCCGAGTGTAGGTGTATTTTAGCTTGATGGGTTTCTACTACATTTTTTACAATCCCAAGTCCAAGCCCTGTTCCTTCTTTCTTTTTTGTAGTAAAAAATTTATTAAAAATCAATTTTTGAATTTCGGGTTCAATAGCAGGACCATTGTTCATAAAAACAATATCGATTTCATTTTTTCTATCAATAGAAAACACCTGTATTTCTTTGTTTTTTACACGTTCATTTACTGCAAAAATGGCGTTTTTAAATAAATTTGCCCAAAGTTGAAAAAGTTGTGATTCATTACCAATAATATTTAATGATTGATCCACTTTTATGGATACGTTTATGTCTTTTTTTAATTCGTATTTAAACATGTTGACCAATGAAGAAATGTTTTCTTTTAAATTTATTTTTTCTTTAAACTTGTTTTTTTGTTTTTTCACAACCCCTGATAGTTCATGAATCACTTTTCCGGCTCGATCGGAAGAATGAAGAATAGTATCGATAAAGGAGTGAACCTTTTGAAAATGATCAATTAAACGAAGAAATGAGATGGGGTTTTTTGATTGAAGAACAAGGCCTATCATTTTTGTTTCCTCGATGGAAATTCTTGCATTAACAAATAAGATAGACAATTGATTTTTATTTTCAATTTGCGGGTGTTTTTCATCTAGATAGGCGTTAAATTTTACCGTATTAATTTTTTTTACAGAGCTGTTTAAAAAGATTTTTATACTATCCATATTCCTTACTCTTTTATATGCGAGATCAAATTCTTCTGGACTAACGTTTCCTAAATCGTTAGTGAAAAAATAATTTAAAGTGAACCGGATGCTTTCAGCACTAGTTTTAATCGCGCCAAGTGGTGTGTTTAAGTCATGAGCAATGCCAGAGCTTATCTCTCCAATGGATGCCATTGCTTCATGCTGATGAAGTGAATTAGAAAGTTGAATGTTTTTTTTGCTTTGTTTCGCAATGTTTTTTTCGAGTTCAGAATTTATTTTTTTTATTTCTTTTTTTAAAGAAATTTCTTTTTCAATTTGTTTTTGAAGTTTCTGATTCGCAATTTTTAGTTCTTCAATAAGCTTATATTGAATCTGAATATTCAGTAGTTCATTTTTTTCCCCCATAATGCATTGTTTTGTTTATATCTCTGTGGATTTCTTTACAGTTGCATATAACGGAAAAACATTATCAAAATAGAAATCATTTTCAAAAACAGATCTAGATGAAATACAATCTTGAAGCATGGTCACGTTGTATCCTTTTTCAAATGCAGATCGCCCTGTTGAGTCAATGCAAATCGAAGCGACTGTTCCAGCCAAAACGACCTCTTCGATGTTGTTCTTTCTTAAAACTTCGTCTAACGAGGTGTTGATAAACGCATTTAAGCCAAGTTTGCCAGGAACTGTGATAATGTTTTTTTTAATGTTTTTAATTTCATCGATGGTTTCGGCTCCTTTTTTTCCTTCTTTAAAAGCACCAACCTCTTTAATGGTTTTTAGAATGCCAATAGGATCTTTTAGTTCTGCATAATTTTTTGAAAAAAGAATGGGCGTGGAAATGATTAAAGTGTCGCTTATTCGATTAATCAATCGAACAGTGTTTTCAACAATATTGGAATTTTTGGAGCTTTCTTCAACAACGGATTTGAGAATTCCGTCTTCGGCAAAATAATCGTTTTGAAATCCAATTAATAGGATTGCTTTGTTTTTCATTTGGTGCTTTTTTTGGTTTTTGAAGTTTTAAAAACAAATGGTAATTTAATGCAGACGTCCTCTTTTAATAAAAGTTGTTTGTGTTTTAGTTTTTTTTAACTTCACTAAAATTAAGATAATGAAAAAACTTCTTTTGTTTTTATTAATGGGGAGCAACTTATTTGCTCAAGTTGAAGATTCGCATGAAGAATTAAATGAAAAAATAAGTCTTTGTGACTGCTTAGAAATGGCAATTAAAAATCCTGAATTAAGAGAAAAAGATGAGCCGCCAATAGGTTGTGAATGGATTTCAGACCTTAATGGTGAAGAAAAGGAAAAAGTGTTTTCAAATGCATTGAAGAAATGCCCTGAAGTAATGAAGATTATACGCGACTTAATTGAAAGTGAATCAAAAAATGAAACGGAGCCTATTGATTTAGAAATAGAGCCACCACCACCTCCTCCACAAGGATATGAGGAAGTTGAGGTTATTGATGAGATTTTGGAATTTGCTGATGTGGACCCTGAATTTCCTTGTCATACGTTTTACAGTTATGATACCTTGCGAAATATAATTGATTCTCAGAATATTTGTGGGATAAGAGGAATGATGAGGTTTATCTCTGAAAACATAATAGTTCCAGATATTTGTCTAGACTTGAATGCGCAAGGAAGAGTTTTTGTTAAATTTTGTGTTGAAAAAGATGGATCAATAACCAACATAAATATAGAAAGAAATAAAACAGGTTGTGAATCCTACAACAAAGCGTGTAAATCGGTTTTAAGAAAGATGCCTAAATGGAAACCTGGAGAGGTTGGAGGGCGTTATCAAAGGACATGGACCAGGGTTCCTTTTAGTTTTATTTTTAATTAAAAGTTTTATTATTAAAATGAGGGTGGTTCCCCATAGATTAATACAAAAAGTTATTATATGGATACCTTACTTTAAAAATCTCTTTGGTTTCATGGTATAAAATGTCTTTTAACTCTTCAATGTTTTCTTTGTTTTGAGCCGAAATAAAAACACATTTGTGTTCATTGAGTTTAGCCATCCAGGTTTTTTTTAATTGCTCTAAAGAGTTTTCATGTTCTGTTTCTTCTTCTGTGTTTTGCTCATTTTTTAAAGCATCTATTTTGTTAAACACAACTATTACAGGCTTTTCTTCTTTAGATATTTCATTTAGCGTTTCACTTACTATTTTATATTGATCTTCAAACCCATTGTGAGAAATGTCAAGGATATGAATAAGTAAATCTGCTTCTCGCACTTCATCCAAAGTAGATTTAAAAGATTCGACTAGTTGATGAGGGAGTTTTCGAATAAAACCAACGGTATCTGACAACAAAAAAGGAAGGTTGTTAATTACTACTTTTCGAACAGTAGTATCGAGAGTTGCAAAAAGTTTGTTTTCTGCAAAAACATCGGATTTTGACAATAGGTTCATCACGGTGCTTTTCCCAACATTGGTGTATCCAACCAAAGCAACTCTCACTAGTTGACCTCGATTGCCACGTTGCACCATCATTTGCTTGTCGATTTTTTCAAGCTTATTTTTTAACAAGGAAATTCGAGTTTTAATAATCCTTCTATCGGTTTCAATTTGTGTTTCTCCCGGACCTCTTAGGCCAATCCCACCTTTCTGTCTTTCAAGGTGTGTCCACATTCTGGTTAATCTAGGGAGCATATATTGAAGTTGTGCAAGTTCAACTTGTGTTTTTGCATGAGATGTCCTAGCCCTACTAGCAAAAATATCTAAAATTAAAATGGTTCTATCTAGAACTTTGCAATCAAAGCTTCGTTCTATATTTCTTAATTGAGAAGGCGAGAGCTCATCATCAAAAATAACGAGTTTAATATTGTTGCTGTCGATGTATTCTTTTATTTCTTTTAGCTTTCCTGAACCAACATAAGTTTTTGGGTTAGGATAGGGGATGCTTTGTTGAAATTGTTTAACCGTTTCAGCTCCAGCAGTGGTAGCAAGAAACTTTAATTCTTCGAGATGTTCGAGTGCTGTTTCTTCTGATTTTCCAGCATCAATAACCCCAACCAAAACACATTTTTCAATTTCCATGTCATGGGTGACGTGTTCATTTCCCATAGAGAAGATTTATGACTTATTTTTTCTAGCGTCGATAAAGCTTTTGACAAAAAGAGCCATTGCAATTGCAGAAGTAATCACCATGGATAAAACTCGATATAAACCAACACCTCCTTTATCGATAGATTTTGGAAGTCTCATGCCTACCAATGCGATAAGAATTAAAAGTGTTAATGTTACTGCTACATGGGCAATGACCTTGTTTTCCTCATTAACTCCTTTTTGACAGAAGAGTAAAACAAGCCCAAATCCAACAGGGATTAGCGCGGTGTACCCATTGGTGTCAATAAATCCCCATGCTCCCATTCCAATAAGACAGATAGCGTTTAAAAGGTTGGCGTTTTTAGCATTCATTATTTCTTGTTTTTATTTTCTTTTTCGGTGTCATTAAGGCTGTTTCCAATGAAAGTTCCAGTAATAATTTGTTCTTGAAAATCTTTCATGGCTCCAGGCGAATGGGGCATTAAAATAGAAGAGTTTTTAGAATTAGCTCCAATATCTTTAATGGTGTCAAAGTATTGTGTCATTAAAACAAATTGCATGATTTCTTCATGCGTTACTGTATCTAGTGATTTTTTAAAATCATCTACAGATTCTTTAAATCCACGAACAATTTCAATTCGTTGTTGCGCGATTCCTTCTCCAGATAATCGTTTAGACTCTGCTTGTGCTTCGGCTTCTTTAATGATTTTTATTTTCTCCGCCTCTCCTTCTTCAATTGCAGCCTCTCGATCTCTTTTTGCTGCATTGATATGGTTCATGGCTTCTTTTACCTTTGCATTTGGGTCAATGTCTGTAATAAGTGTCTTTATGATGCCATATCCATATTCTGCCATTGCATCAGAAATGTTTTTTTTGACTGCTCTTGCGATATCGTCTTTTTTTGCAAAAACATCGTCTAATTCTAGTTTTGGAACTTCTGCTCTAACGTCATCAAAAACATAAGAAGCAATTTGATTTTTTGGATGATCTAACGAGTAATAGGATTCTTTTATTTTTTTACTATCAATTTGGTATTGAACAGAAACCTGAAGATTAACAAAAACATTATCAAGTGTTTTGGTCTCAACCGTTACATCAAGCTGTTGAACACGCAAATTCATTTTAGCTGCTTTTCGATCAATAAATGGGATAATTAATGTGAGCCCTGCATTTGCAACACGTTTATACTTTCCAAGTCGTTCAATAATGACCGCAGTTGCTTCTTTTACAATTACAATTGAAACAAATAATAGCACAAAAAGTATTGCTATTAGAACAATAATGGGAGGGGAAATTTGCATAAATTTTGTTTTTTTTATTGAATGGATAGCTTTTTCTCAAGCTCATCAAGGTACAGGCGAAAACGCTTATCGGTTTCAGAAAGATTAACAACGGTTCGACATGCGTGAAGAACTGTAGCATGATCTTTTCCTCCACAATGGGCGCCAATATTTGCTAAAGAAGATTTTGTCATTTTCTTTGAAAAATACATGGAAATTTGTCTTGCCTGAACTACTTCTCTTTTTCTTGTCTTGGATTTTAGCATTTCAATTGGCAGATCAAAATAATCACAAACCACTTTTTGAATGTATTCGATAGAAACTTCACGAGCGGTATTTTTAACAAATTTGTCGACCATTTGTCTAGCAAGATCCATGGTAATTGCTCGCTTGTTAAGAGATGCTTGTGCAAGAAGCGTGTTTAACGCTCCTTCCATTTCTCGCATGTTGGTGTTTATGGAGTAAGCGAGATATTCTACAATTTCTTTTGAAAGTTCAATGCCATTTCCATACGTTTTTTTGTTCAAAATAGCGATTCTGGTTTCTAAATCAGGAGCAGATAAGTCTGCAGAAAGTCCCCATTTAAACCTTGATAAAAGACGTTGTTCCATTCCCTTCATTTCCACAGGAGCCTTGTCAGAGGTAAGGATAATTTGTTTCCCATTTTGATGTAGGTGGTTAAAAATGCTAAAAAATACATCTTGCGTTTTTTCTTTTCCAGAAAAAAACTGAACATCATCAATGATTAAGACATCCACCATTTGGTAAAAATGAATAAAATCATTTATGGATTGGTTTTTTATTGCATCAATGAATTGGTGAGCAAATTTTTCAGATTGAACGTACAAGACCGTTTTACTTGCAAATTGTTCTTTTATGGCAAGTCCAATAGCGTTTGCTAGATGTGTTTTTCCAAGTCCAACACCTCCGTAAATTAAAAGTGGATTAAAAGCGGTGCCTCCAGGTTTATTAGAAACGGCAAATCCTGAAGCTCTTGCAAGTCGATTGCAGTCTCCTTCAATAAAATTATCGAAATTATACGCTGGATTAAGATTGGATTCAATGTTTATTTTTTTTAGTCCAGGAATTATAAAAGGGTTTCGAATTTGTTTTTCTGTAACCGATAACGGTATTGTTTTTGGAGAGTTTCTGGATGATCCTGTACCAAGTGCAGGTAATTTAACGGTATAAGGTGTTGACTTGGTTAGGTTGTTTTCCATTACAATGCTGTACTCTAAAGCACCGTTTGATCCAAGCTGTTTTTTGATTACTTTTTTTAATAAACCAATGTAGTTTTCTTCAAGCCATTCGTAAAAGAAATGAGAAGGAACTTGAATGGTTAAAATGTTCTTGGTTAATTTAACAGGAATAATCGGTTCAAACCACGTTTTAAAGGCCTGAAGAGGAATGTTGTCTTTGATTATCTCTAAACATCTCCCCCAAGTTCTTTCGTGATTATTCATGCAAGGCAAGTTTTTTTGTTAACAATAATTTAATTTCTCATCTTCATCCCCCCAATTCCATAGAACAAATGTTCATATAAAAAAGTGAAAAAAAAAGAGCAGTTGCTATTGACTTTTTAAAAAGATTTTTTATGTAATTGCAGAAAATAAAAACTCCTTCTGTTTTTGGATTTTATTTGGAATAAAAAACCCAGAAAAACAATAACCCATGAATATACAAAAAAAATGCATGGTGTTTTAAATTAATTATAATTTTAACATGTGATTTAAAACAATTTCATTGACTGTATTTAAAACAAAAATCAGAGTAAGGTATGGCGAAACAGATCAAATGGGTTTTTGCTATTATGGAAATTATGCTCAATTTTTAGAAGTTGCACGTGTAGAGGCACTAAGGGAGTGCGGCTTTTCTTATAAAGAACTCGAAGAAAAAGGAGTTTTGTTGCCCGTTAGGTCATACTCAATAAAATTCCTTTTACCAGCTAAATACGATGACGTGCTTCACATTGAAACCAAAATCACAAAACTAGAGGGGGTTCGAATAGAATTTAGTTACAAAATTAGCTCTGATTTAGGCGATTTAATTGCTACAGCAGAAACAGCTTTGGTTTTTGTGGATTCTGCTTCAATGAAGCCAATTGCTATGCCAAAAGAATTTAGATCAATAAAATAAACGGCAAATTATAAGATGGAACAAAATCCTGCAGCTTTTAAAATAACCTATCCTCAAAATAAAAAAGTGGGAATTCTTTTGAGTATTCCTCATTGTGGAGTTTGTTTCCCAAATGAAATAAAAAAAGACTATAAAACAGAAATGGTTTCTTGTCCTGATGATACAGATTGGGACTTAAATAAATTGTATGATTTTGCTTCTGACATGGGTATAACGACTATTGAAGCGGTTTATTCTAGATGGGTAATTGATCTTAATAGAACGCCTCAAAATAAATCGTTGTATACCGATGGTAGAATAATAACGTCCCTTTGTCCTGTTACCAATTTTTTCGGGGACCCGATTTATAATTCTAAAGAAAAAGAACCATCAGAGAAAGAAATTCAAAGAAGATTGGAAAATTACTTTAAACCTTATCACGATAAAGTAGATGTTCTTTTGTCAGAATTAAAAAACGAATTTGAAACCGTTGTTTTTTGGGATGCACATTCTATTCGAAGAAATGTTTCTACGATTCAAAAATCAGATTTCCCAGATTTAATCTTAGGGAATAATGATGGCTTAACAGCAGACTTAAAAATAATAGAAACGGCATTGAATTCATTGAAAAAAAGCGGATTGTATTTAACGCATAATACTCCTTTTAAAGGAGGGTATTTAACTCGTTCTAAAGGAGATCCAAGTAATGGGATTCATGCGTTACAACTTGAAATGTCTAAAGATTTATACATGTCTCAAGATGAATCAGTATATAATTTTGCTAAGGCAGACAAAATAAAAGAACACTTAAAGAGTGTATTTAGAAATTTAATTTCATTGATTGATGGCTGATTTTTCATTTAAGGGACTTTTACAAGAAGATGGTTGGAAAGAGAATGTGCATGTAATCACAGACAATAAAGGCATTATAACTTCCATTAAGGAAAATGTTATAGGTGAATCGTTTCAAAACTTTGCTGTCCCAGGTTTTCAAAATGCGCACTCCCATGCATTTCAGTACGCGATGGCAGGTTTGGCAGAGCTTCATTCCACTTCACAAAGTAAAAATGATTTTTGGAGCTGGCGAAAGATCATGTATGAATTGGCACTTAATATTAGCCCACTTCAAATGGAAAATATAGCAACAATGCTGTATAAGGAGATGCTAAGAAATGGATATACGCATGTAGCTGAGTTTCATTATTTACATCATGATTTAAATGGAGGGCCATTTAACAATCTTTCAGAAATGGGAGAAAGGCTTATTTCGGCAGCAAAACGAGCGGGTATTAAAATTACATTAGTTCCTATTTTTTATCAAAATGGAGGATTTGGAAGAAAACCAGAAAACGAGCAAAGAAGATTTATTTCAGACACTTTTGATGATTACACGAAGCTTCTTGAAGCCTCTGCTTTAAGTGTTAAAAATTATAAAGACGCTTCGCTTGCATATGGCATTCATTCGATGAGAGCTGTATCAACGGAAAACATCATTCGATTAAGTCAAATTAAACCAAAAGATATTCCATTTCATATTCATGTATCCGAACAGCTTAAAGAAATTGAAGATTCTATCAAATTTCTTGGGCTAAGACCTGTAAATTGGCTTTCAGAAAATATCGATTTAAATCCAGAATACCATTTGGTTCATGCAACTCATCTTACTCAAAACGAAATAGAGTGTATTGCTAAGTCTCAAGCCAATGTTGTCCTTTGTCCTTCTACTGAAGGAAATCTGGGAGATGGAATTTTCCCTTTAAATGAGTTTTTAAAACATGAGGGAAGGTGGTCTATTGGAACCGATAGTCATGTTGGACTTAATCCATTTGAAGAATTGCGCATTCTTGATTATGGACAAAGGCTTACCTCTCACAATAGAAATACTTTTGGAAATGAAAGATCTGGAGACAATGGAAATATTGCAATATTATCCGCATTAATTAATGGTCGTAAAGCAATGGGGATTGATCAAAAACAATTTTTTGAAGTTGGCGCACCTTTTGATGCCTTAATCATTTCAGATCAACACCCCTTAATTCAAACAGCAAGTTTGAAAAACCTTAGCAATACATTGGTTTATTCATCGGATACCTCAATGTATAAGGGAACCATTGTTAATGGAGAATGGAAGATAAAGGATGGAAGGCATTTAGATCAGACGATTTCTTCTAGTTTTATTTCAGCAATAAAAAGTTTAGCTATTAGATAACTTAAAAAAGGACATTATAGATCTTTAATATTCTATCAATTCTTTTACGATGTGGCTAAGTCGTGATTTAGCCATAAATTGTTTTTCAAGTTGTTCGGCAAAAGGAACGGCTGTATCCAGAGATGCGACTCTTTTAACTGGTGCATCAAGTTTTTCAAAACAAAATTCGCTAATTAATGCCGCTATTTCAGCGCCAATACCCCCAGTCATGCAAGCTTCATGTAAAACAAGTGCTTTCCCTGTTTTTTCAACACTTTGATAAATGGTTTCTTTATCAAGAGGTAGAAGTGTTTTTAAATCAATAATGTCAATAGAAATGTCAGTTAATTCCCTAGATAATTCAAGCGCCCAATGCACCCCCATTCCATAAGTGATGATAGAAATATCATTGCCCTTTTGGATGGTTTTTGCCTTTCCAATTTCTAGAGTATAATAATCATCAGGAATATTTTCTTTAATAGATCGATACAATACTTTATGTTCAAAGTATAATACAGGGTTAGGATCTTCAATAGACGCATTTAAAAGTCCCTTTGCATCATATGGAGAAGAAGGATAAACAATTTTAAGTCCAGGTGTGTGAAAAAACCAAGATTCTATGCTTTGTGAATGAAAAGAACCTGCAGCAGTGCCACCTCCTGTTGGCATTCTAATTACTACATCTGCTTTTTGTCCCCATCTCCAATGAATTTTTGCTAAATTATTCACGATTTGGTTGAATCCACAAGTTACAAAGTCTGAAAATTGCATTTCCATAACGGATTTAATTCCACTAATGGACAAGCCTAAAGAAGCCCCAACAATTGCAGATTCACATAAAGGCGTATTTCTTACACGGTCTTTACCGAATTTATCAATAAATCCTTCTGTAACCTTAAATGCTCCGCCATATTCTGCTATATCTTGTCCCATAATGACCATGTCAGAATTTTTTTCCATGGATTGACTAAGGGAGTCAGAAATAGCATCAATAAATCTTTTTTCAGACAAGTTTTCTTTTTGAGGGAGTATGGGGGTATTGTCAAATGGATAAAAGACATCATTTAATTCATTTTCCAATGATGGCTCAATTAAAGGCTCTTCATTTGCATTTTTAAAAGAAAGTGTAATCTGATTTTTAAAGTCTTCCTCTATTTCGTTTTTTAGACTTTTAGACAGAACTTTTTCCTGAATTAAAAAATTAGAGAAAGAGCTAACAGGATCTTTTTCTATCCATTTATCTTGGAGCCCTTCAGGGTAATATTTTGTTCCAGATGCTTCTTCATGACCCCGCATTCTAAAGCTCATTAATTCAAGTAAAATTGGTGCAGGACTATTTTGTTGTTCTTCTCTTGCTTTTCTAATCGCAGAGATAACTTCTAGGATGTTGTTTCCGTCTATTTTCCTTGCCTTTATTCCATATCCAATACCTTTATCTACAAAGTTTTTAAACCGGTACTGTTCGTCTGAAGGTGTTGATAATCCCCAACAATTGTTTTCTACAACAAAAATAACGGGTAAATCCCATACGGCGGCAACATTTATCGCTTCATGAAAATCGCCTTCTGATGCGCCCCCATCTCCTGTAAAAACAAGAGTGCTTTTTTTTGATTTTTTTAATTTTTCCGCAAGACCAATACCATCAGCAATTCCCATCTGAGGTCCTAAATGAGAAATCATTCCAATAATTCGATGCGCTTGACTTCCAAAATGAAAAGAACGATCACGTCCTTTTGTAAAGCCGTTTGATTTTCCTTGAAATTGAGAAAACAAACGTTGTAAAGGGATGTTTCGTGTGGTGAAAACCCCTAGATTCCGGTGCATAGGAAGAATGTATTCGTCTTTATCCATCGCATAAGTACAGCCAACGGAGATTCCTTCTTGTCCCCAACCAGAAAACCATTTACTTATTTTTCCCTGCCTAAGATAAATAAGCATTTTTTCTTCAATTAACCTAGGAAGTATAAGGGATTTGTAAATAGACAAAAGCTCTTCATTGTCAAAATCGGAACGATTAAATTTCATTTTTTTAGTTTTTGATTAAAAAATGCGTTGGTAAAGGTACAATATCCTTTATTACATTGACATAAAATTTTAATTCCTTTTAAAAAAACAAAAACAAAAGAAGTGCTAATTTTGCACTTGTAATGCAGTTGTTTGATTATAAAAAAAATATTTTGTTTCTAAGATTTGTTACTCTTTCCATATGTGCTGCATTTCTTTATTCTTCCTTTTGTTGGCTTTTTTTGTCAACAGTTTCCTTTTTTGAAACAGGATTAGTTGCCTTGTCAGTTTTTTATGTTTATTCGCATTTATCAAAAAACATGAATTCTACCGAAAGTAAAACGGTTTTATTGGCGCTAAAAAAAATTAAACATGTTTTTTTTCCAAAATCAGTATTTGATTTTGCGCTTTTGACTTTTATACTTTTATTGCTGTTTTTTTATATCCAAAACCCACTATATTGGCTTTTATTGTTTTTGGTTATTAGTCTTTATAGTGTTTCTATTCCATTTTTAAAAATAAGGGAAAGTCCAATAGGGAAGCCATTGTTTATATCATTAGCTTGGACATTTATTTTGCTTGAACCATTATTTAGAATTAAAAATAATGATATTCAAGTAGAACTAATATGCCTTGCATTAATTCATTTTATTTATTTTTTTATTCTTTCGGTTATAGATGATATGCGCGATTTTTCATTCACGGAAAAAGGATTTAAATCCTTGCCTATAAAATATGGACTAGACACTGCAAGAAAAGGGTTGCTTTTTCTTTTAATTGTCTTTTATATTATGGGCTTGTTTTTTAAGCCAATTGAAAGCCTGTGGTTTTTTGTTTTTGACTTCTCCTTATTTGCAATGCTTTTAATGTTTTTATTTTATGTTAAACGAATTACTTTTACAAGGGTATGGTTAATAGAGTTACACCTTGGTTTTCTTGGTTTGGAATATTTTATAATTGCTTAATTTTTTAAAAAAGACAAAGCGGTTTAATTCAAAATAATTAATTTAGGATTTGTTATGCATAAATGGATTATAGATAGAGAAGAGGTTTTTCCTTCAGGAAAAGCAAATGTTTTTTGGCATGATGAAACATTTTTTGACATTGAGTATGAAGGGAGACGATTTCATGCGGAATTGCAAAAATTTGACATTGAAAAAGCAACTTTGGAAATAAAAGTTAATCATCGTGTTTTTTCCTTAAAACGAGAAAATGCCTTATCTGATTTAATTAAATCGATGGGATTAGATAAGATTAAGTTAAAAAAACTAACGACTGTTGAAGCTCCAATGCCAGGAAGAGTTATTGAACTTTATATCCAAGTTGGAGATGAAATAAAACCTGGAGATTCTTTACTTTCTTTAGAGGCAATGAAGATGGAAAATATTTTAAAATCAGAAGGTGCTGGAAAGGTTAAAAAAATTGAAGTTAAACCAGATCAGGTTGTGGATAAAGGATTTGTGATGATTAGATTTGATTAAAAAAACTTAAGGTATCGGTCTAAAAGAATCTTTTTTAATTGCGATTCCCTCTATATAGTCTTCCCATTTTTCGATATCTACTTCTAAGCAAACGTATTCACATGTTTTTAAATAAATATCTGTAAATAATGCTTTGGAGACAAAATCAGACAAGCCAAAATTATGTCCAATTATAAAAAGATCATCCTCTGTTTTTTGCTCTCGTATGAGGTTTTCAATCTCTGAACAAGAAGCAAGATATAATTCTTCTAAATGCCTTTTTTTAAAAGGTTTTTTTTTAATATCTATTAACGATAAAGTTTCTTTTGCTCTAGCTGCAAAGGAACATAAAACTAGAACATTGGTAATTGAGCTGCTCTTTTCTTTTAAGAAGGATTTTGTTTGTTTTATGCCTTTTGTAGACAATTGTCGATCCTTATCTTTTCCAGAAAAGCTTTCAGCTTTTGTTTTTGCATGCCTTAAAATATGAATCCTCATCAAGGCCTAAACGTTTGCAGGGTTTTAATTTCTTTTCCGTATTTAAATAGTTTTTCTGAAATAACCTTACCATTAGCGTCTAAAAAGATCATTTTCCCATGTCTAACTCCTTTTGAGTAATGTCCTTTTTGAATTAATTGACCTCTTCTAGTAAATGTTTGATAAACCCCATTAAGTTTCCCTTTTTTATAATTGGTTATTACAGATGGGATTCTCCCTCCGGGATGATAGGCAACCCAAGTCCCATGTTTTTTGCCATTTTTGTAAGCGCCATTTTCAACAAGTTGATAATCCCTTCCCGAGTAGGCTTCATATTTCCCATGTTTAACACTCATTTGATGTACCCGACCTTTAAGCACAACATCATTAGCCTTGGATTTCTTTTTTATTATTTTCATGTTTCTAAGCTCTTTGTATTGCCCATTAGAAAAGAGGTGTATCCATTTTCCTTTCTCAAATCCATTTTTATATTTGCCAATAACTTTAATGTTGCCATCCGGATTAAAAGAAGTCCAATTTCCATGAAGTTTCCCTTTTTTGAATTCTGAAGTATTCTTTAATCGAGCATTTTCCCAGTAGTTTTGCCAAACCCCTTCTTCAAGATTATTTTGATAGGAGCCAATCATAAGTAATGTTCCATTTTCATACCATGTTTTCCACAGTCCGCTTTTTTTGTTTTCTAAGTAATGGCATAATTTATAATTTTTTCCATTTCTATAAAAATAGGTCCAAGTTCCATGTTTTTTGCCATCTAGGAAATTTGCTACATATGAAAGTTCCCCAGTTCTAAACCAATATTTCCATTCTCCATTTTGAATCCCTTTTTTAAAGGATCCTGTCATGTCTTTTTTTCCATTTTCTTGATTCCAAAACCATTTGCCCTCTTTTTTTCCATGATGAAAAAAACCATGTGTTTTAATCATTCCGTTTTCAAGAAAATAGGAGTACTCTCCATGTAGGGTATCTAAATTAAATCCGCACCTTTTTTTGTGTCCTCCGGAGGTGTAATAAGTAGTCCACACACTGTCTTTTTGTTCATTAATATAAAACCCTGATTTCAAAAGAATTCCTTTATGAGAGAATTCTTCATATATCCCATTATATTTTCCATTAGTAACGCTATAACTTTGCTTAATTTTATTGTTGTGATGAAAAACAAGAGCTTTTCCATTTCCGTTCTTCATTATTTGTGTGTGTAAAGAATCATTTAGCCAAAAATTAAGTTTATAACAAAAACTTGGAAAATAGATTTCTTCGCGATTTATTTTTTCATTTTCATAGTAATATTGCCATTTACCTACTTTTTGACCAAGGATGTGATTCCCTTTGATTAATACCCCTCCAAGTTTATTTTTCTGAATATATTCTCCATCAATTTCACCCAAGTAATAATTGCTTTTTTCATTTAAGCTATCGTTTTCATAAAAAGTAAAAGATTCGCCATGTAAAGAATCTTTATAGTAGTTTCTTTTTTCAATCAGATTTCCTTTTTGATCAAAGTACAACCATTTCCCATGTTTCTTTTTGGTGGTGTTTTTGATGTCTTTATAATAATGCCCAATTGATAAAAGCTTTTTCTTTTCATTATCCCAATAGGATCGCGAAAGCCTTGTTAAATTTTCTTTTAAAACTTTTTGTGAAAGAAAACCTGCACTTGAAACGAAGGTTAAAAAGAAAAAGAGAAAGGTTTTCATGGAAAAAGATTAAATGTTGGATTGAATTAATTTAAAAAACAGGAATAAACCAAATACGATAAAAACAATGCCAATTAGTTTATTTAAACCCAATAATACTTTTTTGGTTACAAGTGGTCGTAGATATTTTGCACCAATTATTTTAAGAATGTCAACAGAGAAAAATGTGCTTAGAATGATACAAAGAAAAAGCCCAATGGAATGACCTTCATCCCCTTTTTGTGCATAACTTGATGCAAGCGTCATGATACTAAACCAATAAAAAATAACCATTGGATTAGCAAGGTTTAAAACAAACCCTTTTACAAAAAGCTCGATATATTCTCTTGTTTGTGGAATATAATTTGTTTGGCTGTTAGTGCTCCAGGTGCTTACTTTTTTAAAGATAGAATATATTCCATATGCAATAAACACAATGCCTCCTAGTATATTTAATAAGTTGGCAGAACTACCAGTGCTAAGATCCGACACTTCAGCATAAAAAACATAGGCAATAAGAATGTACAAGATGTCGCTAAAAAGAACTCCTGCATCAAGGATAAGTGCTGATTTGACCCCTTTTGTAATGCTTGTTTCTAATAAAACAAAAAAGATTGGCCCAATCATTACACTTAGAATAAATCCAGTGACGATGCCTTTAAGAACAAACTCAACAAACTCCATAATTTACATTGCAAATATACATTACTCATTACATATGGCTAAGTGAAATCAAAAAACTGAAAAATAATATATGACTTTTCACTCTGATATTTATTGAATATGTTAAATTTGTCGTCAAAATATTATTTATTTAAGATGAAAACTCACCCGGCAAACGAAAAGTTAACAGAATTAATAACCCTAGCGACCAAAAAAGGAACCACTTCAAAAAAGCTAATTGAAGGACTTAAAGGTCTTAGGGAAATTGCATTATTGGAACAGGATCCTCTTGTTACAAAAGTTTTACGGTTAGCTTATGAATTTCTTGAAGAAAATGATGACTTTTCTGTTGAGGCTCAGTATGAAGAAGATGAAGAAGGAAACGAATATCCATTAGAGATTCCTTCTCAAGAAAACCTAGCGTATCTTTTAACGCTCTTAAAAAAGGCCGATCATAAAATAAATAGAGAAGAAATAAAAGACTACAGAACAGCCCTTAAAACGGAATTGTATTAATTTTTCTTTATTCTTACTTTATAGTGAATCCCCTTTTTTGGGGTGATGTAAATTCCTAAAATATTTATTATATTTACTTGTTGCCATAATTTTTTTATACCTGTTCTATTGGCAATAAATAAAATACTACTGAGTGGAAACAAGCGTTAACGACCATATTAAAAAAGGGTTAAAAAAATATTTTGGTTTTGATAAATTTAGAGGAGAACAGGAAAAGGTTATCCAAAATGTATTATCCAAAAACAATACGTTTGTTATTATGCCAACAGGTGGTGGAAAATCATTATGTTATCAATTACCTGCGCTTTTACTTGAAGGAACGTCAATTATTGTTTCGCCATTAATTGCATTAATGAAAAACCAAGTAGATGCGATTAGGCATATAAGCAATGATGAATCAATTGCACATTTTCTAAACTCCTCTCTTTCCAAAACAGAAATAAAGCGAGTCAAAAATGACATAGTTTCTGGAAAAACGAAAATGTTATATGTTGCTCCAGAATCATTAACTAAAGCGGCAAACATAGAATTCTTAATATCGGTTAAAATTTCTTTTTTTGCAATTGATGAGGCACATTGTATCTCTGAATGGGGACATGATTTCAGACCCGAATATAGAAGGTTAAGACAGATTTTCGAGCAAATATCTAATGTGCCAATTATAGCACTTACAGCTACTGCTACCCCTAAAGTTCAGTATGATATTCAGAAAAACTTGAACATGTTGGATGCCATTGTCTATAAATCATCTTTTAATAGGGATAATTTAAATTATGAAGTTCGCCCTAAAAAGGATGTTCAAAAACAAATTGTGCAATACATTAAAAAGAATGCAAATAAAAGTGGCATTATCTATTGTTTAAGCAGGAAAAAAGTGGAGGAAATAGCAGAACTTCTTCAAGTCAATGGGATTAATGGATTGCCATACCATGCCGGCTTAGATTCAGGAACGAGAGCAAGACATCAGGACATGTTTTTAATGGAAGAGGCAGATGTAATTGTTGCAACAATCGCTTTTGGGATGGGTATTGATAAGCCAGATGTGCGTTTTGTTATACATCACGATATTCCAAAATCAATAGAAAGTTATTATCAAGAAACAGGAAGAGCCGGAAGAGATGGTGGAGAAGGAAACTGTCTATCTTTTTATAGCTATAAGGATATTGAGAAGTTAGAAAAATTCCTGCAGGGAAAAGCAGTGGCAGAGCAAGAAATAGGAAAACAATTATTGTCAGACATGGTTTCTTATGCAGAAACATCCGTTTGTCGGAGGAAGTATATTCTGCATTATTTTGGAGAGCAATTTGATGATAAAAACTGCAACTCTAAATGTGATAATTGCCAAGTTCCGAAGGAAAAAATTGAAGGAAAAAGCTTTGTTTTAATGCTTTTAAATGTGATTGATCAGCTAAATCAAATGCACAAAGCAAAACATTATTGTTCTTTTTTAACAGGAAAAGAAACCACCGATATAAAACAGTTTAATCACCAATCGCTAGATTCTTTTGGCATAGGAAAACAAAAAGATGAATTTTTCTGGAATGCCGTAGTGAGACAGGCTTGTTTGGCCGGATTACTTCAAAAAGAAATTGATTCTTATGGGCTTTTGAAAATAACCCCTCCCGGGAAAGATTTTATTGTTAACCCAACGTCCTTCTCATTAATAAAAGAAAGGGACTATGACACAGAAGAGGATGGAGACTCGGTTATTAAAACTACATCAGTAGGAGCTGCATTTGATGATAATTTGTATAAAATGTTAGTGGATTTAAGAAAAGACATTTCTAAACAAAGAAAAATCCCTCCTTATGTCATTTTTCAAGAACCATCTCTTAAAGACATGTGTTTTCAATATCCAATTACAAAGGAGGAGTTAACAAATATTCAAGGAGTAGGAACAGGAAAAGCCACTAGATATGGAGAGCCGTTTTTGCACCTTATTTCCAATTATGTTAGAGATAATGAAATTGATAGACCACAAGACATTACCATTAAATCGGTTGTTAATAAATCCGGCTTAAAGGTTAAGCTAATTCAGAATATTGACAGAAAATTGCCACTTGAAGACATTGGCAGGTCACAAGGGAAGTCTTTTTTAGAAGTTCTAGAAGAACTTGAGGTTATTGTTGCATCAGGAACAAGGGTAAACATTAATTATCATATTGATTCCGTCTTAGACGCAGACAATCAAGAGGAAGTATATGACTACTTTTCAACTGCAGAAACAGACGACATTGTTTTAGCTCAAGAAGAGTTTGATGATTTATACTCCGAAGACGAATTGCGCTTGATGCGCATTAAGTTTATGAGTGAAATGGCAAACTAATTTACTCGTTAAAAACGAGCAGTTACCCCTCCCATTAATTGAAATCCTTGCACAGGATAATTATGCCATTTAAGGTATCTTTGTGCTGCTGTATTGTTAAATTGAACAAAAGCAGAAATTCTTTTATTATATCGATATTCTACTCCTAAATTTATGTCAAACAAAGCGCCTAAATCTTTGATAATTTGATCGTTTTCAATAAAAGATCCCTCTTCTTCATTTATAAGAAGCATTTTTCGTCCAGTTTCAACGGTCAAGTCAACATTAAAGATGAATTTCTTAAATAAATTATAAGAAGCACGAGTTATAAATTCAAATTGAGGCATATACCAAGCATAGGAATTGTTTTTTAGTTCATAAGAATAAAACCTTCCAATAGCATCTGCTTTTAATTTTTCAGAAATTTGATAGGAGATGGACCCTTCAATTTTACTTACTTTTAAAGAATCATAAGCTAAATTAAATTTACTTGGTTGTAGGTTATTTGTGTCTAAAACAAAAAATAATTTATCATTAATAGAAGAAAAAGTAAATGAGGAATTAAAGCTCATTCGTTTGCTAACCACACCTTTTATTCCTGCATAAAAAGAAAAAGGATTCTTTTCATTTCTAAGGTGAACTTGCGGAACAACAAATTCGTTTACTTGTGATAATTGGTTAAGTGTTTGCTGTTTTATTCCTCCAGTTATCCCAGCATATGGAATAAAAATATCATTAAACAAAGAATATTTAACTTCTGCTTTTGGAAACACATAAAATTTGGTTTTGTTGTGAATATCTAAAGCAAGGTTTAACCCAACTTCTATACGAAAACGATTATTCATAAATTGAGTGACGATATTAGGGGAAAGAGAAATAATGGTGTTATTTAATGCATAACCAGTATCAACAAGACTAATAGAACTATCAGGCATCCCATAGATAAAACCATTATATTGAACATTTAAATCTGTAGAAAAAAGTTCTTTTCCATGTTTGTACCAAAACTTAGAGTTCAAAGAAACATTATTTTCCTTTGCTCTCCATGCAAAAAGGCTATCCTCTAAAGGCTTTTTTGTGTTAAAATGGTTGTAATTTAATGCGATGGAATAATTAAGGTTTGCGCTGTCTTTTTTGTGAGAAGCAAATTTAGATGTTACAGCTATGTTTTGATAACGTTGAGCAATATCAATTGATTGAATGGTATCGCCACTGTTTGGCCAGCCATAATAATGAAATCCATGAGTTTTATAATGTAATCCACCTGAAAGAGTAAATTTTCTTTTTAAAATAGATCCAAAAAGTCCTGCTCGAGTCATGTCAAATTGAGCAGGAGCATAGTCTCTTATTTTACTAAAAGAACTAAGGTGCTTTGCATATGCTCCAAAGAGATGTTCTTTATCTCTTGATGAGCCGTATTGAATTTCTGCTATTGGCATTAACTGAGATCCAATTCCTAGTTTTGCATATCCATTATATAGTTTTGAGTTTTTCCTAGAAGTTTTTAATTTTCCGGGTTTTATTGAATTTGCAATGGCTTTGGATTCATGTTGAAGAATTAACCTTGGATATTCTGTGGTTTTAGCAAATATATTTGTGTCATTAAGTGCAGGAGACTCTTTTATTCTAAAGGATGGCTCTACCCTTCGCAAGCCCTCACCTGTTATGACGATAACATCGTTGGGTTGACTGAAACAATTGGCTTGATGAAAAACCAAAATAGCAATTAACAATAAAAAGTTTAGTGTAAATCGCAACTTTATTTTTATTTTATTCATTTTCTTCTTCATTAATTTCAATTGTTTTCTCTTGTTCTATTTCAATTGATTTTGGGGTGTTTTTTAAAGCCAATAGTTCAACCATTAAAGCATTTGCTTCGTCTAATATTCCATCTGTCTTATCTGGATAATTATCGATAATCGACTTTAAGGTTTGTTCCGCTTGAAATAAGTCGTCTTTTTTAATACTTATCTTGGTTTCAAGCAGGAGTCCTTTTGCTACCCAGTAATAATAATTTGGTTTAAGCTTTATAAGTTCCTTGATTTTTTTCTCTGAGGCGCTTAATTCGTCATTATTGAAATCGATTTCGGCTAAATAATACTTCGCTTTTGACTTCCAAATGTCATTTGTGTTTTTAACTATCCAAGAAAGGGGTTTTTTTGCCTCTTCGTAATCTTTAAGATTTATATTTGACATTCCTTTTGCATAACAAGCTTCTCGTTTCAAGTTTTTGTTTAAGGATGGATTTTCTAAAACTTTATTGGCGTATACATTTGAGGTGTCATATTTATTTAATAAATAACTAGTTCTCATCATTCCTAATTGCGCATTAAAAATAGAGGATGGCTTTGTGGCAACTTGTTCAAGAATTTCATAATAAATAATGGCTCGGTCATACTTTTTGGTGTTGTAAAGCTCATTTGCTACACTTCCAGCGGCAAATTCTGAATAAATGTTGGTAGGTCTTTTTGCAAGTTTTTTATAAGCTTCAATGCTTAAACTGTCTTGATTTGTTTTTTTATAGCAATTAGCAATAAAATAATAGGCTTCGTTGATAAATTTACCTTCTGGGAAAGTTGTTATATATTTTTCAAATTTTTCAATAGCATTTGAAAAAGAACTATCGTTGTATTCTTTTAATGCTGGATTATAATATAGGTTTTCTTTTTCATCAGTGCTAATTTGGACACAAGAATGTGTTTCTGCAAGCGCTGTTGCGTCATCAGGTTTGTTAAGGGCTGTATAGACCTCCATTAATCCGCGAACTGCATTTTCACAAATTTGATGATTAATGTTATATTTATTAAGAACATCAAGGTATGTTTCTTTAGCTAGGTCATATTTCCATTCTTTGTAATAAATGTCTGCAATTTCAATTTTGCATTCAGCAATAAAGGATGCTTCCGGATAATTATTAATAATAATTTCAAAGTATTTTATGGCATTAACGTAGTCTTTTTTTACACTTTTATAAGAATGTGCTAAATCAAAAAGAGAAGATAAATAATACTTTGAGCTTTTATACTTTGAAAGAATTTGAAGAAGGCTTTCTATTTTTTCGTCTTCTTTTTCAATATATCCATAGGATTTTGAAATATTATAAAGTGCTTGATCTTCAAAGCCAACATTTAACTTAAGCACTTCTTTATAATATTTGATTGCTTCTTCATCTTTTTTAGTCATGTAGTAAGTGTCGGCCAGACGGGCAAATGCATCGGCAAGTTTTCTTTTGTTTTTCGTATTGGATTGTGTAAAAAGCCGAAAGAAAACAACGGCGCTATCGATGTCTTTTTTTTGCAAATAAGCGTAAGCAAGATTATAATAGGCATCGTTTTTTAGTTTGTCTGAACTTCCTGAAGGATTTTTAATGTATTTTTTATAAAGATGTATAGCTTCTTTTGTTTTGTTCATTCTTAAATTAGATTCTGCTATCCAAAATTTAGCTTGGCTTTGAATGGAAAAATCCAAAGGATATTTTTTAACTTTTTTCAATATTTCTATTGCTTTTAAAAAAGATTTTTTTCTAAATAGCTCAACACCATAATTATATGCAACATTTTGATACACCTTTTTAAGTTTTGTGTCAGCGTGTACAATGTTTTCAATTGACTTCAATGCTTTTTCATAGTGGTTTGTGGTGTTGTAAACATTTACAAGGTATTGAAGAACATCTTCTTTTCTTTCAGAATTCGGATAGGTCTTAATGTATAGCTCAAAAGCTCTAACGGATTCATCATAAGGATTAAAGTCTAGTTTAAATGAAATTACTGCAAAATTATAAAGCGCATCTTCTGCAATTTCTTTATCGTAGGATAATTCTGCAGCTTTTTCAAAAGCAGCTCTTGCAGAAATCAAGTTATTTAACTCTAAATAACAATCCCCTATTTGATAGAAGGCAATTTGAGAAAGGGAGTCTCCAGGCCTTAGGAGGTTATCAAGTTTTCGAATCGCTTCATAAAACCGATTGGTTTTTAAATAAGAATACCCCAAAGCATAGTCGTCATTTCTCGTTGTTTTGGATTTTTTGTCATAACGAACTAAAAAAGGAATGGCTTCATAATATTTTTTTAATTGATAATAAGAGTCACCCGTAAGATGAATTAAATCTAAAGATAGATCATCCATGTTTTCGAAATTTGAGTTGTAAAAATCAACGACTTCTTGATATTCCCCAAAATGATGCTTTATTTGAATAATGTAACTTGCAGCTTTTTCTTTGTATTTTGGGTTTTTATATAGTTTCATAAACCCAGGCAATGCTAATTGAAATTGTTTTGCTTTATAGCAAATGTGAGAATAGTAATATAGAGCTGGACTAGCATAACTTGATTCCCCATCTTTAATTTCTTTAAAGGAGTTTTTTGCTATCGTTATGTTTCCCTTTTTAAAGTTAGCGTATCCTTTTTTGAATAAAAAAGGAGCCTTTAAATCCTTTTCTAAGGATAGGATTTCTACTTTGTTGTAATATGCTATTGCTTTTTTAAGATTGTTAGTTTTGAAATAAAAGTTGCCAATTTCAAAATTTAAACTATTTACAAAAATGTTTTCTGGATAATCCTTAATAAATTTCTCTAAAACACTTATTGCATCGTTGTTGTATAGGTTTAATGCACATAGCCCATCGTAATACCTTGCTTTAATATGCAAAGGATTTTCTCCATCCTGACATTTTAAAAGAAATGTACTGAATTCGTTTCTTGCCGAGCTATATTGTTTTTTCTCGTAGAGTTCTTCACCACTATAATAATTTGTATAAATAGCAGTGTTTTTTTTTGTTGCTTGCCCTAAAAGGTTGAATGAAATTAATGCAACAACAATAAAAACTAGTTTTTTCTTCATTGAAATGGATTGAATTAAGTAAAGGTACCATCAACAACCCACAATACTTTTTTGTTGATTAAAAGTTTTTCACGCTTTCGTGTTAAGATAAATCTATTAAAAGACTTTAAATAGTTTAATATTTTAGATATTTGTTAAAAAAAAACAATGAGATCGGTAGTTAATTTAGATCAAGTAACCATAAATCAATCTCAAAATAATAAGATTGTTAAAGATGTCTCATTAAAAGTAGAGAAAGGCGAATTTGTTTATCTTATTGGGAAAACTGGGTCCGGAAAAAGCAGTGTTTTAAAAGTTTTATATGGAGAATTAAATCTTGATAAAGGACAAGGGCAGGTTGTTGGTTTTGACCTAACAAAAATAAAAAAGAGAGAAATTCCTTTTTTAAGAAGAAAAATAGGAATTGTTTTTCAGGATTTTCAATTGCTTTCCGATCGAAGCGTAGCTCAAAATCTTCTTTTTGTATTAAAAGCAACAGGAAATAAAAACAAAAAAGAAAATGATCAAAGAGTTTTAGATACTCTACGTTTGGTTGGCATGGAGTCAAAGTTAAATGAGATGCCATTTTTATTGTCTGGTGGCGAACAACAAAGGGTGGCTATAGCAAGAGCATTACTTAATCGCCCAGGGTTAATTCTTGCGGATGAACCAACTGGAAACCTTGATCCAGAAACAAGCGAAGAAATTATGCGTTTATTAAAAGCGCTTTCAAAAGAAGAAAACACAGCTGTATTGATGGCTACTCATGATTTATCAATGATTAATAAGTTTCCAGGTAGAACTATTGAAGTTCAAGATGGAAAATTAAAAGAGATTGAAACGTAGAGTTAAAAAATTGTTTACTAGTAATTTATATGTACATGGAGAAAATTCAAAATTACATTAACGGAAATTTGTGTGAACCAAGTAAGGGCGAGTATATAGAAAATTATAACCCTTCAAATGGGGAGGTTTATTGTTTAATTCCAAATTCTTCAAAAAAGGATGTTGATTTAGCAGTTGAATCGGCATCTTCTGCATTTAAAGAATGGTCAACTCTTGGGATTGAAAAAAGGAGCGAATTGTTAATGAAGGTTGCAGACTTACTCGAACAAAGGATGGAAGAATTTGTAATTGCCGAATCGAAAGATAATGGAAAGCCAGAATCTCTTTCTCGGTCTGTGGATATCCCAAGAGCAGTTTCAAATATTCGTTTTTTTTCTACAGCAATTCTTCATTTTGCATCCGAATCTCATTACATGGAAAAAGTTGGTGTAAACTTCACAACTAGAAAACCGATAGGAGTGGTTGGTTGTATTTCTCCATGGAATCTTCCTTTGTATTTGTTTACATGGAAAATTGCTCCTGCCCTTGCTTCGGGAAATTGTGTTGTAGCAAAACCATCAGAAGTTACTCCATATACTGCATTTTTATTGTCAAAGGTTTTTATAGATGCTGGATTCCCTGCAGGAGTCATTAACATTGTTCATGGTTTAGGGTCGAATGCTGGCGATTCTATAGTAAAGCATCCTAAAACAAAAGCGATTTCTTTTACAGGAGGAACAAAAACAGGAGAATATATTGCACGAACAGCAGCTCCAATGTTTAAAAAACTTTCTCTTGAATTAGGAGGTAAAAATCCAAATATAATTTTTGAAGATTGCGATTTTGATGAAATGATTAAAACAACTATTCATTCATCTTTTGCAAATCAAGGACAAATTTGTTTATGTGGATCTAGAATTTTAATTCATAGGTCTATCTATGATAAATTTAAAATGGAATTTATTGCTAGGGTAAAAAAACATAAAGTATTGCCACCTTCAAATCCAAATGCAAAAATGGGTGCAATTGTTTCAAAAGATCATATGCAAAAGGTGCTTTCCTGTATTGAATTAGCAAAAAAAGAAGGAGGGGAAATTATCGCAGGAGGGAAGCAAATTAAGATGGATGCTCCTCATCAAAATGGTTATTATATTGAGCCAACAGTGATAGAGGGCTTGCCATCAAATTGCAGAACAAATCAAGAAGAAATTTTTGGGCCAGTAGTAACGATTATGCCTTTTGATACAGAGGAAGAGGCCTTGACAATTGCAAATTCGACGGTTTATGGACTTGCTGCTAGCGTTTGGACTTCAGATTTAAAAAGAGCTCATCGTTTTTCTGATAATATTCATGCGGGTATTGTTTGGGTTAACTCTTGGTTGGTAAGAGATTTGAGAACCCCATTTGGAGGGGTTAAATCTTCGGGAGTAGGAAGAGAAGGAGGATGGGAAGCCTTGCGGTTTTTTACTGAACCAAAGAATATTTTTATAAAATACTAAGGGTTTACGTAAACAAATCCATTTTTTTGAATTTTCTCTCCACTATCAAAGGTTGCATTTATTTTGTAAAAATAAGTTCCCTGTTCTACGGTGTCTCCATTTATTGTTTTTCCATCCCAAGTTCCAGATGGATCCGTGTATTTGTAAATCAAGTTCCCCCATCGATTAAGTATTAAGCATTCAAATTCTAATATTCCAGAATGTTCCACAAAAAAGAGATTGTTTCCCGAATTGGAGGACAATGAAATAATGTTTGGAACAATGATATCGCAAATTTTATTTTCTACTGTTGAGGTATCGGTATAAGTATAACAATAATTAGAAATGCTTACTAAATAATTACCCGTGTCGCTAACAACAATTTGAGGTCCTGTTTCTCCAGTGCTCCAAATAAAGTTTTGTGAAGTGGGGTTTTGTTGCGCGTAAATTGTAGCAGAAGAACCTTCACAGATTACCGTATCTAAAACTTGCGTGTATATGTATGGAGGAAATTCTATTTGAGCAGAGTCTGAATGGGCACATTGATTATCTGTAAATACAACCGTATATGTTCCGGGGGTAGATGTAAAAACGATTGGATTTAAAAGGCTGGAGTCTGAAAAAGAAATAGCGGTATCTGCACAAGACCAAATTCCACCATCAAAAGCAAATGTATTAACAATGGTATGAAAAAGATCACAATCTATCGTATCTTCAAAAATATCTGGAAGCGGAACCGTTTCTATTTGAACGACAGTATCATAGAGGCACCCGAAATTATCAATAATATTAAAAGTATAGTTAAATGTTCCTTGCGAGTTTGGTTGAACGATTAAAACGGTATCGCTTTGTCCAGAAATAATTGTTGGGTCAGGACTCCAAAAGCTAGTGTCAGCACTTGTTTGATAACTCCCAAGTCCAGGAAAAAAAGAAGAGTCAAAAAATAACCCCCATTCAAAAATATATCCATCATCGATCGATAAATTATCCTGAACATAAATAGTCCATGTTCCATTTATTGGGCAACCATTAAAACCAGTAAAAGACACTTCGGGTTCATAAATACCATTAGGGTTCATGGAGTTTCCTGTTGCGTTATTTCCGTTTGGGAGACTAATGGCAACCGTATTTCCACCTGCAAACTCAGTGGGCATGTCTCCCCAAGAGTTAAATGCGGAGCTAAAGCAATACTCCCAGCCAACACCTGGGCCACCTCCGCCAAAATCATCAATAGGATCACCCAAAAAAGTGCCTCCACCATTAAATCCACCGGCAATATTTCCCGGGCTAAAAGAATTTAGAAGGGTAATTGTATTTCCATTAGGGCATTCTAACCACATTTCTAGATCTCCAAGATAAGAATGTTCCATGGTAATACACACTTGATTTAAATCTTGAGGGTCATCAATAATTGCTCCAGTGGGAAATCCTGAAATATTAATAGGAGCTTGGTACACTTGCCCTGAACCATCTGGCAAATAGGTGAGTCCAGCATAAGATCCTCCCAAATTAAAAGACCCAGTTGGTATATTTACGCCAACGGTATCTTGTTGGGTAACCCCACCAAGTAATGAAGTGTTTTCGCCAATACAAACAGTGTCTTCTAGTGGCCCTGTTCCGGTAAAGTCAGGGAGTAAAGAAACCCTTACTTTACAACGAATTCGTTCATTTTGTGGGAAAATATCCGTCATTTTAAGATCAATTAGATACCCTTCTCTTGATGGCGGAGTAAACCAAATAGAATCATTAGATGGGTAAGTATTTCCATCGGTTATTTCCCAATCAAATGTGATATTCGTATTAATGTTTTGTGAATACCCATAACCGGTACTGTCAAGAGAGTTTGGGAAAATGGGTTTGGTGATAAATAAAATACTGTCTCCATAACAAACATCAACAAATCCGGTGTCTGATGGGTTTATTGCATTAGGACCAGAGCCATTAATATATGCCTCAAGATGTGGGGTGAATGGTTGAAATTGATTTCCACATTGTACATTTGCAAGCCATCCTGTACCTTCAATAGCCCCATCCGAAATAAAAACAATAGTTAAACAACCAGAGGGGTTATTCCATGAAGCTTGATGTGTAAAACCTGTTGGATCTGTAACAGAATTATGAACACCAAGAAGTGGCGCTGTTGCATCAGAGCCGTCATAAACATAAATACTATCTGTACCGTCAATATTAAATGTAGATCCCGCATTGATTCCAAATGAAATAGACATTTTAGTCCCAGTATTAAGATCTGGGCAAAATACAATGGTGTCGTTGTAATTGGCTGGATAATTCCCAGCACCACCAGGGTCTTGAAAGTTTTGATTTCCAGTTCCGAAAACGCCGCAATCAGCAGGATTGCTAAGAGGGTGGCCAGGATCCCCCATGTTGACTACTTGCGCATTAAGCTTTAAAAAGCAACTTAGGAATAACAATATAAAGAGGTATGTTGATTTTTTCATAACTATTTAATTTGGTCGAGTTCATTTTGAAGAACCCATTTTGATTTAACCACAAGCATTTTATTATAATGTGTCAAAATGATATATATATTTTCCTCCCCTATCTTAAGACCTAAATCAGTAAATTTTATTTTATCTAAATCCACATGCAATTTTCCGTCTAAAACTGGAAATGTAATGGTTCGCCCATGTCCTGTTGCTTTTATTTTTTTACCTGCTACTGGTTTCTCAACAACATAGCAAGCGTTATCTATGGCATAATTTAATAATTCGATTTCATTAGGGTTGCTTTTGGCAATTTCCTTAAGTTCTTTATTAGAATAGCTTTTTAAAAGTTCTGCATTGAAGTTTTGACAATAAATTAGTTGACTTGAAAAAGTCAATAAAAACAATAGAATAATGGGTTTTTTCATTTGCAAATAGTATTGATATTAACAAGAGACATTTTTTTCGTTGAAAAGTTGCTTCCTTTTAAGTTTACAAAAGAAACAATAAAAGTTAGATTTGTAAAAAAAACATCAATGAATAATTTAGAGTTAATCAAAATTGCATCACAAATAAGAAGAGATATTGTAAGAATGGTATCCAATGTTAGTTCAGGACATCCTGGCGGATCACTTGGCTGTGCAGATTTTTTGACACTTCTTTATTTTGATTTAATGAAACATAATCCTAAAAGTTTTGAGATGACTGGTTCTGAAGAAGATATTTTTTATCTATCTAATGGGCACATTTCCCCAGTGTGGTATAGTGTTTTAGCTAGAGCGGGTTATTTTCCAATAAATGAATTAAGTTCTTTTCGGAAAATATCATCAAGGCTTCAGGGACATCCTTCAACGGATAAAGGATTGCCCGGGATTCGAATGGCTTCTGGATCTCTAGGGCAGGGCTTGTCTGTTGGAATAGGAAATGCACAAGTCAAAAAATTAAATGGAGACAAACAATTAGTTTACACCCTTCATGGAGATGGGGAGCTTCAAGAAGGTCAAATATGGGAAGCTGCAATGTATGCTGCATTTCACAAGGTTGATAATCTTATTGCAACTATTGATTTTAATGGCCGTCAAATTGATGGAGATGTCGATGATGTAATGTCTTTAGGGGACTTAAAATTAAAATGGCAAGCTTTTGGATGGGAAGTTCTTGTAATGAATGGACATGATTATGAGAACATGAAGGATACGCTATCTCAAGCAAAAGAATTAACAGGAAATGGAAAGCCAATAGTTATATTAATGAAAACAGAGATGGGAATGGGGGTTGATTTTATGATGGGAACTCATAAATGGCATGGCGTTGCTCCAAATCCAGAGCAACTCCAAAGTGCATTGTCTCAATTGGAGGAAACTTTAGGAGATTTTTAATGATAAGATTTTTTTTTACTGCTGCTTTTCTTTTTTGCTTGCAAATTAACTTGCAAGCACAACAGCCTCTTACCCGTATTCTTTTTATTCTTGATGCCTCTAACAGCATGAATTTAAATTGGGGAGAAGGAAGTAGAATGAGCGTTGCTAAAGAATATTTATCGACTTCAGTCGAAAACTTAAGAGAAATTGAAAACCTCGAGATTGCCCTTAGAGTTTATGGTCATCAAACGCCAGTTACTTCCAATTATCAGGATTGTGAAGACACCAAATTGGAGGTTCCTTTTGGAGTAAACAATGTAAATGCTATTAAGTCAAAGATTAGAGAGATTCAGGCAAAAGGAGCAACTCCAATAGCTAGAACACTAGAACAGGCGGCAGATGATTTCCCAGATACAAATGCTAGGAATGTAATAATTTTAATTACTGATGGACTTGAATCTTGTGATAATGACCCTTGTTTAGTCGCAAAAAAATTAAAAGATAAGGGGGTTAATGTTACCCCATTTGTTATTGGTGTTGGAATGGATTTGTCTTACTTAGATAATTTTAATTGTATAGGAACTTACTTTGAAGCTTCAACAGGAGTGTCGTTTAAAAAAACCTTGTCTAAGGTGATTGAAAAAGCATTGCTGAACACGACGGTTCAAATAAATTTAAATGACATTTATATTAAGCCAACCGAAACAGATGTTACGATGCTTCTTTATAAATCCGGAACGAATGAATTAAAATATTCTATTATGCATACGATTAATCGACACGGAAATCCGGATACTCTGATTCTTGATCCATCAAACAATTACGATATTGTGGTTAATACGATTCCAAAAGTGTATAAAAACAACGTAAAAATTAAAAGGCATGTGCATAATACAATTAAAATAGACGCTCCTCAAGGGGTATTGCAATTAAAAACGTATAGCAAAAATAGAAATTTCCCTTTGGCTAGAATTATGCAAAAACAATCCCAAAAAACCTTGCATGTTCAAAAATTTTCATCAAAAGAAAAATATTTAGTTGGATCTTACGATGTTGAGGTCTTGACTTTGCCTAGAATTTATTTAAAAGCACAAGTTAAACAGAGTGAAACAAAAATATTAACGATACCCGGTTCTGGAAAGCTAGTTTTTTCATTTTCTAACTATCTTGTTGCTCAAGTTTTTGAAATAAAAAATTCACAAAAAAATAATTGGCTTTATAATTTTGACTCAACAAAAAGAGAGGGAGAATTGGATTTGCAGCCAGGAACGTATAAAATTATTTACAGAGAAAAACAAAAAAAATCAAGCTCTTATTCTATGGAAAAGATTTTTAAAATAAGCGCCAATAAAACCACCTCAATTAAATTATAATAGATGAAAGAAATTCAAGTATATGGTCAAAAAGACACTAGGTCAGGATTTGGAGAAGGATTAGCTGAGTTAGCAAGAAAAAATCAAAAAGTTGTTGGTTTGTGTGCTGATTTAACTGGTTCATTAAAAATGAATGCATTTAAAGATCAAAATCCCGAACGATTTTTTCAGGTAGGCATTGCCGAGGCGAACATGATAGGTATTGCCGCTGGAATGGCTGTTGCTGGAATGATCCCATATACTGGAACATTTGCGAATTTTTCAACAGGGAGAGTTTATGATCAGATTCGTCAATCAGTCGCGTATTCAAAAAAAAACGTAAAAATATGTGCATCCCATGCTGGTTTAACCCTTGGAGAAGATGGAGCAACACATCAAATTTTAGAAGATATAGGAATGATGCGAATGTTGCCAAATATGACTGTAATTGTTCCTGCGGATTTCAATCAAACAAAAGCTGCAACAATTGCAATCGCAGAACATGAAGGCCCGGTTTACCTAAGGTTTGGAAGACCCGTAATGCCTGTTTTTACCGACTCAAATGCGCCATTTCAAATTGGTAAAGCTGAAGTGCTTAATGAAGGGGTAGATGTAACTATTATTGCATGTGGTCATCTTGTTTGGAAGTCGATCGAAGCAGCCCAAGAATTATCAAAAAAAGGGATTTCTGTAGATTTAATAAATATGCATACCATTAAGCCTCTTGATGAAAAAGCGATACTTGATTCTGTCGAAAAAACCTCTTGTGTTGTTACAGCTGAAGAGCACATGATGAATGGAGGTCTTGGCGATGCCGTTGCGCAGGTCTTGTCTAGAAAAAAACCATGTCCACATGAATATGTTGCGGTTAATGATTCTTTTGGAGAAAGTGGAAAACCAATGGAATTAATGAAAAAATATGGCATTGACACCCTAGATATTGTTGCTGCGGTTAATAAGGTTATTTCAAGGAAATAAAATGGAAAACTCGGAGGATTTTTTAACAAAACAGGCGCAAACAAATCCTTTCCCATTTCTATTAGAAATTGACTCGGCTTCAGGTGTTTTTATTCGCGATAAAAAAGGAAAATCATATTTTGATATGACAGCAGGTGTTGCGGTTAATAATATTGGCCATTGTCACCCCAAAGTAATTTCAGCCATTCAAAATCAACTTCAAAAACATTTGCATGTAATGGTTTATGGGGAATATATTCAAGATGCTCAACTTGCTTTATCCAAAGAACTCACAAAAATCCTTCCAAGCAATTTGAATTGTATCTACCCCGTAAATTCGGGAGCAGAAGCGAATGAAGCGGCCATTAAACTTGTAAAAAGAACCACCAATAGACATAAAATAATAACTTTTAAAGGGGGATATCATGGAAGCACTATCGGCGCATTAAGTGTTTCAGGAAATGAAAACAAAAAACGTGCTTTTAGACCTTTAATGCCAGGGGTAGAGACAATAAGTCTCAATAAAATGGATGATTTAGGCCTTATCTCTAAACAAACGGCAGGGGTAATATTAGAAACTATTCAAGGCGATGCTGGTGTCCAAATACCATCTAAAAAATATATCCATGCATTAAGGAAAAGATGTTCCGAAGTTGGCGCAATGTTAATTTTTGATGAGATCCAATGTGGAATTGGAAGAACAGCTAAAATGTTTGCTTTTGAACATTTTGAAGTTGTTCCAGATGTGTTAACCTTAGGAAAAGGGTTAGGAGGAGGAATGTCAATTGGAGTGATGGCTTCTTCTAAAAAAACGCTTCATAATTTCACTAATTCCCCAATGCTTGGCCACATTACTACTTTTGGAGGGCATCCAATTAGTTGTTCAGCAGCAGCAGCATGTCTTAAAGTGATAAAAGAAGAAGTTTCTTTAGAAGAAGTTGAAAAAAAAGGAGAAATTCTAGAACAGGAAATAGGAAATAATAAAGAAATTATTTGTGTACGAAGAATAGGGTTGATGCTTGCATTTGATATGATTTCGTCAGAAAGAGTAAAAAAAGTCGTGGACAAATGTTTTGAAAATGGCGTTTTATTGTTTTGGTTTTTATCCCATCCAAATAGCTTTCGAATTTCCCCTCCATTAACGATTAGTTTCCAAGAATTAAATGATGCAATAAAAATCATTGTCAATGCAATTGAAGAAACCAAATAAATAAATCGTTCATTTAAATTCCGTAATTTCGTTTTTATGTTTACTGGTATAATAGAAGATCTTGGAAAAATCAAAGACTTTTATAAAGAAAAAGAGAATATTCATTTTGAAATTAAATCAAAGTTTATTTCCGATTTAAAGGTTGATCAAAGTATAGCACATGATGGTTGTTGTTTAACTGTGGTTGAAATAAATGAACAAAGCTATAAGGTAACGGCGATTAAGGAGACTTTAGAAAAAACAAATTTATCCACGTGGAAAAAAGGAGGGCTTATAAACCTGGAAAGATGTATGCAGCTAAATGGCAGATTGGATGGGCATATTGTACAGGGACATGTAGATACGACTGCAACTTGCTCAGCTATTGAAGATCAAAATGGCAGTTGGAAATATACATTTAAGTGCAAGGCTAATTTTTTAACTGTAGAAAAGGGTTCAATTTCTATTAATGGCGTTAGTCTAACAGTGGTAGATTCAAAAAAGTCTGAGTTTTCTGTTTGTGTTATTCCTTTTACCCAAAAGCATACTAATTTTCATCTTTTAAAAAAAGGAGATAAGGTAAACTTGGAGTTTGATATTCTTGGAAAGTATGTTGCTAAGAACATGGAGTTTTATAAAGGTTAAACTTTTTTGCATAAAAAATCATTCCCCATCCTATAACTACTCCTATCGAATTTGCTATGCCATCCCAAAATGAAGGGAATCTTCCAGGGATATAAGCCTGAAGAAGTTCAATTAATATTCCATAACAAATAAGAACAACGACTCCAACAAAGTGATTTTTTGAATTGATTAAAAGAAATGAATTTAGTGCAAGGCACATATATGCAAAAAGATGACTTATCTTGTCATATTCTCCCACTGGGACAGCAGATTTTGGAGGCAAAAGGCTTAGAAAAGTTATTCCTAAAAACACCCCAATCCAAGAGATAATTAAAAGAGTTTTTCTTATTTCTGGAGTCTTATTCATAGCCAAGTTCTTTCCCTTTTTTTAGGGCGGGAATCCCTTCGGTCATCCATTTTGGCGCGAGCTTATTTTTTAAATAATGATCAAAAAACTGCCTCATTCGGATGCTTAAATCAATTCGATTAGCAAGGTTTTTCAGGTTATGGTTGTCATTGTTGTAGTTTAACATCCAGCAAGGTTTTTGAAGTCTTCTCATCCCATTATATAATTCGATGCCTTGATACCATGGCACGGATCCATCATGATCATTGTGCATAATTAACAATGGAGTTTGAACTTTTGGAAGATGAAATAATGGCGAATTTTCAAAGTATAAATCTGGGGCTTCCCAAATGGTTTTTCCTATTCTGCTTTGATCGCTTTCATATTGAAATTGTCGGTTAAGTCCAGACCCCCAACGAATACCCCCATAGGCAGAAAACATGTTGGAAACAGGGGCTCCTGCCATTGCTGCTGCAAAACGATTAGTCATGGTGATCATTTGTGCAGTTTGATATCCACCCCAACTTTGCCCTTGAAGTCCCATTTTTGCAGAATCTATATTGGGATATTTTCGAAGAAGGTGATTTACTCCCGATACAATGCATTTATATGCTGATTTAGCAGGGTGGCCGGGTGTGTAGTGAATATTTGGTATAAAAACAAGGTAACCCGCAGAAGCATATTCTAATGGAGAGATAGTACTTTTAGAGGGCGTAGGAATGTAATGTTTAAATAAGCGATCCGATAACTTTTCATAATAATAAACCAACAAAGGGTAAATGGAGTTATCATTATAATTTTGAGGCTTATACAACATTCCTTCTAATTTCATGCTATCGATTTCCCAGTGAATTAGTTCAACAGTTGCCCAGTTATAGTCTTTTTGTTGAGCATTTGTTTCCGAAAGAACTCTCTCATTTTGAAAATTTTCATTCATTAGTGTCAGCTCAGGATATTTTGAAACATTGGATTTTCTAATAATCACGCTTTTTTTGTTTTTTGACCTAAAAACTTTATCAATGCCCATCTGAGCATCGTGCTTTTTTAAAAGTGAATTATTGTCATAAATGTAAATGCTTTCTTTTTTCGTTGTATTTGAAAATGCTTTAAAGTATAAGTTATCATAATCAACAGAGACACTGTCATAATCCCATAGGTATGGTGTTAGAATAATATCGTTCTTCTTTCCAAATTGATTTGTAACACAAACAGTTATGTCTTTTAAAATGTCATACATCCAAAGGTCATGTTCCGATTTGAAATAATATTTTGAGCAATCATTATGGTATCCAAATTCTCCTTTAGAGAATGGGAGTCTTGGCTGACCATTAAGTTCGTAAGTCCATTGAACCCCGTCAATTTTACAGGAAATACACCGATCACTATTTTTTTTAATATCTATTAAATGATATTCTTTATTTATGGGGTCAAAATACCCCCATTTTTTTTTATTTGGAGATAATGGCCAGTTGCTTGAAACTTTCTTTTTTAATAGCTTGGTGGTTCCGGTTATTGCCGAGATGGTGTAAAAATCTTTTAGCCATGGAAGCCTCCATTGTGCTTCAATAGCATATTTAGATCGATTGTAGGCAAGCAAAATTTCGCCATCGTTTTTTTTGTTAATCCTTATTTTTAAGGTGTCGTTTGATAATTTAAAAACTTTTTCAGTTTTAAGGTCAAGCGAAGAAATGTACCCTCCTTTGTTTGATTTTAACTCCTTTAATTGTTGAGGTTGAATTTTAAGATCCTTGTAATGCCATAAATCTAAAATAGGTTTTTCAGATTTTAACAAAGAGTCTTTTTTTTGTTTGTTTTTTCGTTCAGAGATGCCAAAAAATAAAAGGGAATTGTTCTTTGATGAAAAAGTAAGTTTATCTTGTTTATTGATCGCATAATTCTTAAAAATAGCACTGTCTTTATAGCCAAAAGTTCGTTTCTTTTGTGAAGAAAAATTATAGGTTGAAAACAAATAATTTTCCTCTTCTTTTATGGAGTCATTGCAATGCTTATAAGCAATAACACTTTCATTCTTATTCCAAACAGGTAAAGTATAAGCTTTCTGACAATTTAATCGAAGAGTAGGTTTTCTTTGATTAAGATCAATAATATTTAACAACAAAGAGTCTTTTTCTGTTTTCTGAATATATGCCAGATATTTTCCTTTTTCAGAAAAACAAAAGCTAGTGGTTTGCTCTGCATCCCAAACGATTTGATTAAGATGGTTTATGATTTTTAAATGAAATCCATAATTGTTTTTTGGAGAAACTTTTTTTTTTCTTCGCTTAAAAAGGCATTTCTTTTTTTTGTGTTTATTTTCTTTTTTTGTTTTGTGAAGATACCCTAAAAGATTTCCTTCTTTAGACATTTTATAGTTTTCTATTTCAGGAACAAAAATTAACGAGTCTTTTTTTAAAAAATAGATACAAAGGGAATCTTTTGGCGCTTTAAATTTTTCTTTTTTCTCTAGTTTGAGTGTTCTTAAGCGATCGTATGGGACTGTTTTCCGAAAGGCAATCATGTCGCTTTTTTCAGAAAAAGTAGCGTTTTTTGAATAGTTAAACGTATCGATTTTAGCTGTTTCTAAAAAGTGAACAATTAACTTGCTATCTCCTTTCAATGGGCTTATTTCATAATGTAATACGCCTCCATCCGAAGAGATACTTTCATTTTTTATTTTACACCAAGAGTTATAGCTTTTGTGATCGATTATTTTTTGACTTAAAGCGTTGTAACAGCAAAAAAATACAATAGCGAGAAAGTATTTTTTTTTGGAATTTAGAAGGTGCATGGTAGATTATTCGATGATTATTTTTTTCACGATTAAGTTGCCAGTTTTTTTGTTTTCAAATGTCAAAAGGTAATTTCCAGAGGATAAATTTAAATTTTTAAGAGTTATTTGATTATTGTTTGCCTTATAAGTTTTTACTTCTCTTCCATCTATTGTTAAAATTCCAATGTCAAAATTAGCTCCATTTTTTATAGAGATATACATTTCATTTTTGACGGGGTTAGGATAAACATGAATGCTAGCTTTCTCAAGCTCTTCAATGCTTGATCCATTACAAAAATTTATATCTAGGTGCCCTGAACATGGGGTAACGGAATAAAGGTTGGCAGTTCCACTAGGTGCATTTGCCGCTTGAAGACCTGGGTTTGGACATCCCAGTCTTTGAGCAAGAAAGTCCGTGTAAAAATTCTCTGTAATGTTCATGTTAGCTGTAGACAATGCATACGGAACATGACCAACGCCATTAAATGTATAGAATTCATTGGTTAATCCAATGTTATTTGCGTGCTCGTGAAGCATTCGGCTTCCATCAAGATACATTAAAGGAACCCCTGGATTTACCACTCCTCGATTATATTTTACAACATTGTCGTTTGTTCCATGAACAGAGCATAAAGGAGGGTGAGTATCTTCTATCCAAGCATATCTAGCAAGAGCACCAGCACCGTTAAGTACCCCCTGGACTTTTGTCGAATAACATGGATTTCCACTATTTCCATCCAGCCCTCCTAGATTAGTAATCATGGCATTGTTAAGGTAATCGGATATTTTACACGTGCTATCTAGATATGCAATATGAAGCGCTGTAATCGCGCCTGCAGAACTCCCACCAATAAAAATATTATTGGTGTCAATTCCATAATCGTTTATGCCGTCTTTTCTATCCTTATAAAAAAAGCGAATAGAGGCTTTCATGTCTTGAACAGCTCGAACAACTGCTTTAACGGCATTGGCAGAATCTATTGGGAAAAACCCAGTTCTATAGTTTACCGATGCACAAACAAAGCCTCTTTTTGTGAATCGTTGACATAGAGCAGCTACATCCGAGTCTCCCTTGTCGCCACCTAAAAAACTTCCACCATGTGCCCAAATAATTAATGGTCTAAAAGCCATGGTATCTCCAGTCGGTTCATAAACATCCATTTTTAAATCATAATTTGATCCGGTGAAGGAATTATTTTGTCCAAATTGGATGTTGCTTGTTTTGGTATAATTAGAGAAAAGCGATGTAATATACCTTCCATTGTCACAAACTGATTGAGAAAAATAAATTTGAGAAGAAAGAAAAATAGTTAATAAAAGAAGTATTGATTTTTTCATAGTTGTTTTTTTATGGAAATAAAACTGCATTGTATTCCAAGGCATTTATTTCCGGAATTGTTGAGTGATATTTTGAGTTAATTGCTTTTATAAATTCATTTGCCAACATTGCCTTTCCTTTTCCAGTAAGAGTTATTCCATCTAGAGAGAACGCACCACCTGATGCAAATGAAGAGTTTACAGGAGTTCCATTATATGTTATTTCATTAGGAATTTCTGCATACCATTTGTGTGCATCAACAAGTGCTAGATTATATTGTTCAGAAAGAGTCTTTATCGCGACATTATATTCATTAATTCTGGTTTGAATTTCTTGTATTTCATTAAGCGTTAGAATAAATTCATCCCTAAAAGGAAACACAGAGCCCATTTTGTTACATTTTACAGAATCTAAAGGCACGCTTAATAAAAGTCTTTCGCTTTCTCCCATCGGCCTAACTCCAAAGGCATTTGCAGAAGGATCATTAATCATAAAATTATTTTCCCCTAATTCAAAGCTAAAACCAATTGGATTATAAACGCTGTTAAGTGTTTCTAGGTTTGCAGAATCAAGTGTAAGTCCATTTGGAGGAATCGCAGTAAAATAAGGAAATGCAGTAATATCAGGGATAGTCGAAATCACTCCTTTTGCCCCGTTGCTTGTTAAAACAGAGAGCAATACAGCAAGGCTATTGTAAAAGTCAATTCCGGGAGCTCCATTAACATTGGTTGGAGTCATTAAAGGGAA
>JAQWKT010000026.1 GCA_029247685.1 Crocinitomicaceae bacterium
TTTTTCATTTTCATTTTTTCGAAATCCTTGTGCATCTTTAAAAGAATATATTTTTGGGTTGTTTTTCACAACCCGAATTTCGTGGCTGTACCATTTTGACGAATCTCCAATGTAGTCGTATGAACCATAAAAATGAAGATATTTAAACAACAAGCCATCGACATGATCTTGATGTTGATTTTTCTCCATTCCTTGCTTTATAGCAGGAAGGTATTTTTCATGAATAACTTCATCTCCTTGAATATAAAAACACCAATCGGCATCTTTGGAGATTGCTTTGAAAGCTTTATCGGTTTCTATAGCCAATACTTTTCCGCCTTCTCGTTGCGTGTCATCCCATTTGGTTTCGAAGATTTTAATTTTCTCACTTGCAATATTTTGAATAAGTTTTAAGGTTTCGTCTTCTGAATTTCCAACCGCAACCACAAACTCATCACATAAGGGTAAAATAGAATAAATGGCCTCTAGAATAGGATAATCATATTTTAGGGCATTTCGTATAAAGGTAAACCCACAAACTTTCATGAGTTATTCAGGTGCATTTAGATGTGGATATTCTTTTAATAAGGGAGCATTAATTATGTCAAAACAATGATTGCATAATTCAGTAATTTCCATGTTATTCATTTGTTCCACAGTAATATATGGATGAATATAGGTTCTAACAAAACCTGGATGCGCGGTTCCTTTAAAGATCGTTGGATCCGAAAATAATTTAAAGTTATTGGTAAATGTAATAGGAATCAATGGAACGTTTAGGGTTTTTGCAAGACGAAAAGAACCTTCCTTAAAAGGTCTCATTTTGGGAAGTCCTTCGTTGCCATACCCTCCTTCTGGAAAGATAATCAAACTATATCCCTCCTCAACTTTTTTAATCGCTTCAAAATACGATTTCCTTGATTTTTTTTTGTTTTTTCTATCCACAGGAACATTTAAATCTTTAAAGAAAGTTCCAATAAGAGGGTAGGAGAGAATTTCACTTTTCCCTAAAAAAACAAATTTGTTTTTGGGTAAAATGGAATACATCAAAAAAATGTCTAAATAGGAAGTGTGATTTGCTATAACAATATAAGGGGCATTTGGAATAGGGGAATTAATTATTTTTTTTACCGGGTAAAAACAAAGTACTCGGATCACCCAACTCCAAAAGGTGAATACATGAAATGTCTTGTTTCGCCATGATTTTACACTAAGTAGGATAATAAAAACAGGGTAGAGGATAAGAGCAAAAATACCGAAGATGATTCCAATATAAATCTTCCATAAAAAAGACAAGCAATAAATAATCCACCTCATATATTCAAATATAACAACTTTCTATTCTGATGCAGATAATTAAGATAAATTTGTTTAAGATTGCTTATTTTTGATGTTACTATGGCAAGAATTTTAACCGGCGTTCAAAGTACGGGCGTTCCTCATCTTGGAAATATTTTAGGAGCAATAATTCCTGCAATTGAATTATCTAAAAATACAGATAATGAATCTTATTTATTTATAGCAGATTTCCACTCCTTAACGCAAATTAAAGATGCAGATCAATTAAAAGAAAACACGTATGCAACTGCTGCGGCATGGTTAGCTTGTGGCCTTGATCCAGATAAGACCATTTTTTATCGTCAAAGCGATGTTCCGGAAGTAAGCGAATTAATGTGGTATCTATTGTCTTATTTTCCTTTTTCTAGACTTTCCCTTGCACACAGTTTTAAAGATAAACAGGAACGAATAGCCGATGTTAATGGAGGTCTTTTCACCTATCCAATGCTAATGGCTGCAGATATTTTACTTTATGACGCAGACATTGTTCCAGTTGGAAAAGACCAGTTACAGCATCTGGAAATGACTCGGGATGTAGCGTCTCGTTTTAATTCTAAAATGGGGGATACTTTTGTTGTTCCTAAGGAGGAGGTTAAAAACCAAACCATGTTAATTTCTGGTACAGATGGAAATAAAATGAGCAAGTCAAGAAATAACATCATTGATATCTTTCTTCCAGAGAAGAAATTACGCAAACAAATAATGTCTATTCAGACAGCAAGTACTTCTTTAGAGGAGCCTAAAAAAACCGAAAATTGCAATGTATTTAGTTTATACAAACTTTTGGCAACAGATGAGCAGTTGGCGCAAATGGAAAAGAAATACCAAGCAGGAGGTTATGGTTTTGGGCATGCAAAACAAGAATTGTTTGAGCTTATTTTGGCATCGTTTAATGAAGAAAGGACTTTGTATTTTAAATTAATGGAAAATAAATCGGAACTCGATCAAGTGTTATTGTTAGGTGCAAATAAAGCAAGAAAAACCGCATCAAAAGTTTTAAAAAGAGTAAGAGCTAAACTCGGATATTTATAAAATTGTATTTTTTAATAAGAGTTGTCCAATTTTCCTGAAATAAGGGTGGTTTAAATTTTTATCAAGCAATTCAAGGTGTTCTATACAATGACAATCGGACCCAACAAAATCGATTTCTCCAGAATCGATTAATTTTTCAGCTTGCCTCTTAACTTGTGGTCCATATTGACCAATTACAGAGTTTAGATTTAATTGTATGTTAATTCCTTTTTGCCTTAATTCCCTTGCTTTATCTATTTTATTAAAGTAAAACAAATACCTTTCAAAATGCGCAATTACTGGTCGATATCCAGCAGATCCAAGCTCAAAAAACAATTCGTTTAAAAATTGTGGTTCCGAATGAAAACCAAATTCGATAAGCACGTAATTATCCCCAAAAGTTAAAAGTTCTTTGTTTTTAATTTTAGGGATTAAAGTTTCATCAAAATAATATTCCGCTGCCGCTTCAACTTCAATAGTTAGCCCACAATTTTTGAGTTCTTTTTTTAATTCAATTAGTCCATTTCTAATGATTTCAGGAGTGTTGGCAAATACATCACTCATTACATGAGGAGTAGTTATAATTTTTTGGTAACCGAACTCTTGAAATTTATAGAGCATGGCAATAGATTGCTCCATGGTTTGAGCACCATCATCTATACCGGGTATTAGATGACTATGCATGTCCGATTTTAATGTTGAGATGTTAAAAGGGGGTAATTCTTCCTTTTTTTTAAAAAACGAACTAAATAAGCCAGCCATTATCGATTGTTATAATGTTTGCTATAATACTTTTGATAATCACCAGAAGTGACCTGATTGATCCATTCTTCATTATTTAAATACCAGTCGACTGTTTTTTCAAGTCCCTCTTCAAAAGTAACGGATGGGGACCAATTTAATTCTTCTTTAAGTTTTGATGCATCAATTGCATAACGCTGGTCATGTCCTGCTCTGTCTTTAACAAATCGGATTAATTTTCTAGAAGCCCCAATATTTCGATTTAATTTTTTATCCATTAAGTCGCATAAATATTCAACTAAATCTAAATTTGTCCATTCATTTAGCCCACCAACATTGTAAGATTGGCCAACTCTTCCATGATGGAAAATTTCATTAATCGCTCTAGCATGGTCTTCTACCCATAACCAGTCTCGAATATTGTCTCCTTTTCCATAAACAGGAAGGTCTTTATTGTTGCATATGTTATGAATCATTAAAGGAATTAATTTTTCTGGAAAATGATGACTGCCATAGTTATTGGAGCAATTAGACATTTTAATTGAAAGTCCATATGTGTGGTAAAATGCCATCACAAAATGATCCGATGAAGCTTTTGAGGAAGAGTATGGACTTCTTGGGTCATATGGTGTTTTTTCAGTAAATAGACCTGTGTTACCTAGGGAGCCATAGACTTCGTCTGTAGAAACATGATGAAAAACATGTTTCCCTTTATCTTCCCAAAAGTTTTTTGCATGTTGAAGAAGGTTAACTGTTCCTAACACATTGGTTTGAACAAACTCCATGGGAGATTCAATTGATCTATCTACATGGGATTCAGCTGCAAGATGAATAACATCTGAAATTTGATGCGTTTTGAAAACTTCATTAACATCCTTTTCACTAGAAACATCTCCTTGAAAAAAAACATAGTTGCTTTTGTTTTCAATATCTTTTAAATTCTCGAGGTTTCCAGCATAGGTTAACTTGTCAAAATTTATAACAAGATAATCCGAATAGGTGTTTACTAGTAACCGAACCATATGAGAACCAATAAATCCAGCTCCTCCTGTTACAAGTATTCTCTTTTTAAATTCCACGATTATAAACTCCAGTATTCCAAATTATTAATTTGGTCTTTATACATGCCTTTTACATCTACAAATACTCCTTTCCCATCTTTTAATAGGCCTTTAAAATAACTTTCATCTAAATCCAAATATTCCTTATGATTAACAGCAACAATAATTGCATCATAATCATTAGAAGCTTCAGATATCAGACCAACACCATATTCGTGTTCCATTTCTTTTGACGATGCATGTGGGTCAATTAAATCAACCTGCACTTGAAAAGATCGAAATTCATTAACAATGTCAATTACTTTTGAGTTTCTTATGTCGCTAACATCTTCTTTAAAAGTTGCTCCCATAATTAATACTTTGGTGTCGCTGCAATGTTTGCCTTGAGCAATTATTTTTTTCACTGCTTGCTTAGCAATATAAAAGCCAATAGAATCATTAACCGCTCTTCCACTAGTAATAATTTTTGCATGATATCCTTTTTGCATTGCTTTGTGTGTTAGGTAATATGGGTCCACACCAATGCAATGACCACCAACTAATCCAGGTCTAAAGTTTAAGAAGTTCCATTTGGTTCCAGCTGCTTGCAATACATCAAATGTATTTATTCCAAGTCGGTCAAAAATAATAGAGAGTTCGTTTATTAAAGCAATATTCACATCTCGTTGTGTATTTTCAATAATTTTTGCAGCTTCTGCTACTTTTAAAGAAGGAGCTCTATGAACTCCTGCTTCAACAACTAATTCATAGGTCTTAGCAATTTCCTCCAATGCTTCGTTACAACATCCTGAAACAACTTTTACTACATTTTGAAGCGTGTGAACTTTGTCTCCAGGATTAATTCTTTCAGGAGAATACCCTATTTTAAAATCTTCTCTAAATTTTAATCCAGAAAGGTTTTCAAGAACAGGGACACAGTCTTCTTCTGTACATCCAGGATAAACCGTTGATTCAAAGACAACATAGTTACCCTTTGAAAGGACTTTTCCAACCGTTTTACTCGCGGATAATAAAGGGCTAAGGTCTGGGATATTTATTTCATCAATTGGAGTAGGTACAGCGACAATATAAAATTCAACTTCTTTAAGATCATCAATATTATCGGTGAATTGAATGTCACAATTAGCAAAGTCAGATGAATTTAATTCATTGCTAGGGTCTATGTTGTTTTTCATCATTTCAACTCGATCTGAATTTATATCAAATCCAACCACTTTTATTTTTCTTGCAAATTCCAAAGCTATAGGTAGGCCAACATAACCTAGACCAATTACGGCTAATTTAGCTTCTTTGTCTATCAATTTTTGATATATAGAATTGTTCATAATACTTATTTATTTCTTAATTTATAAATTCGTTCGATAATTTCTACAACTTTTAAACCTTCTAGTGCATTGGTTGTAGGAGTTGTTCTTCCTTTAAGCGTGTCAATAACATTTTTTATAACATAGTTGTGATTTGCTGCAGAACCTTTATATGGACCATAGTCATTTGCAGGATTGGATGCCTTAAGTGTGGGCATTTCATAATCCTTAATGTTACAGACTTCAACTTCATTCATGTATTGCCCTCCAATTTTAACGCTTCCGTTCTCTCCAATAATGGTTATTGAACTTTCTAAGTTTTGTTGAGCAACAGCAGTGGAATAGTTTATACTACCCATCCCTCCGTTGATAAAATCAAAACTTATAAATCCGGAATCTTCAAAATCAGTAGATTCTTGATGTATAAAATCTTCAAACTTTCCTTGAATGTTGTCGATGTCTCCAAATAGCCAATACATAATGTCAATAAAATGTGAAAATTGTGTGTAAAGAGTTCCTCCATCAAGATCTTGGGTTCCTTTCCAACCTCCTTTTTTATAATATCGATTGTCTCTATTCCAATAACAATTTAACTGCACCATGAAAATTTTTCCAAGAACTCGTTGTTCAACTATAGATTTAATCCATTCGGAAGGAGGGGAGTATCTATTTTGCATTACACAAAAAACCTGCTTAGAAACTTGTAAAGCTTTAAATATTACACGTTCGCAGTTTTCTTTGGAAAGCCCCATTGGTTTTTCACATACGACATGTTTTCTTGCTTCTAATGCTTTGATTGCTTGTTCAGCATGAAGCCCATTTGGCGTACAAATATTAACTACATCAAAATTAATTTCCTTGTTTGAAAGGAGTTCATCTATAGAATTATAAAAAGGAACATTGAACTTTTCAGCTTCACATTCTTTTGCAGATCTAATATCTACCATTGCTATTAGTTCAGATTCATCATCTCTAGAAATCATTTCGGCATGACGTTTACCTATGTGTCCGGAACCAACTACAGCAAATCTTACTTTTTTATCTTCCTTTATCATTTTACTTTTATTACTTTGTTGTCTTTAAGTTGATATTCCTCTCCACTTTCTGAACAAAATGCAATTCCAAAATTATCGAATTCTAAACGATGCCCATATTCACTCATCCATCCAATTTGCCTGGCTGGATTCCCCACTAATAATGCATATGCTGGCACATCTTTAGTTACTACTGATCCAGCACCAATAAATGCATATTCTCCAATATTATTCCCGCAAACGATGGTTGAATTTGCCCCTATACTGGCCCCTTTTTTAACGGTTGTTTTTGAATACTGTCCTCTTCTTATTACACCGCTTCTTGGATTTGTAACATTAGTAAATACCATTGATGGTCCAAGAAAAACATCGTCTTCACAGATAACTCCAGTATAAATAGACACATTATTTTGAACCTTTACATTGTTTCCAAGAACGACTTCAGGAGAAACCACCACATTTTGTCCCAAATTACAATTTTCCCCAAGGATAGAGTTAGACATAACATGAGAAAAATGCCAGATTTTTGTGCCTTTTCCTATTTTACAGTTTTCATCAATAACTGCCGTTTTATGTGCAAAATATGTCATTTACTTTTTTATGTATTTGTCAAAGTTATAATGTTCGGTTTCGTTTAATTCTTCCTTAGATAGGTTTTGAAAATAGCGATAGGTTTTTTGTAAGCCATCAGAACGATGTACCAATGGTGTCCAGTCTAATATGTTTTTTGCTTTAGTTATGTCTGGCCTTCGTTGTTTTGGGTCATCAATAGGCAAGTCTTTGTATATTACTTTTTGATCTGTCCCAGTTAACTTTATAATTTCCTTGGCAAAATCTTTTATGGATATTTCAGAGGGATTACCAATATTTACAGGTTGAGAATAATTGCTATTCAATAAGCTAACAATCCCTTCTATAAGATCATCTATATAACAAAAAGACCTAGTTTGAGAACCATCTCCAAAAATGGTTAAATCTTCTCCCCTTAATGCTTGTCCAATAAACGCTGGAAGAACTCTTCCGTCATTAAGTCTCATTCTAGGACCATAAGTGTTAAAAATCCGAGCAATTCTTGTTTCTAATCCATGAAAGTTATGATATGCCATGGTTATAGCTTCTTGAAATCTTTTCGCTTCATCATAAACACCTCGTGGACCAACCGGATTAACATTTCCCCAATAGTTTTCTGTTTGAGGATGAACCGTTGGGTCGCCATAGACTTCGGAAGTAGAAGCGATTAATATTCTAGCACCTTTTGCTTTTGCTAAACCAAGGCAATTATGGACGCCTAATGATCCAACTTTAAGTGTTTGAATAGGTATTTTTAAATAATCAATAGGGCTTGCTGGAGATGCGAAATGTAAAATAAAATCTAATGATCCAGAAACATGAATGAATTTGGATACATCGTGGTTATAAAACTCAAAATTTTCAAGTTTAAAAAGGTGTTCAATATTATTTAAACGCCCAGTTATTAAATTATCCATTCCAATAACTTTATATCCATCAAGAATAAAACGATCACAAAGATGCGACCCTAAAAAACCTGCTGCTCCTGTTATTAAAACCGTTTTCACTATTTATTTATTAATTTTCTTCCTATACTAGAATAATAGAAACCTTTATTATTCATTTCCTCTAAATCAAATAAATTTCTGCCATCAAAGATAACTAAATCCTTCATGTTTTTTTTCATTAAATTAAAATCCGGATTTCTAAAAGTGCTCCATTCAGTACAAATTAGAAGGGCGTCACAATTATTTAAGGCAGAATATTCGTTATCGGCATATTTAATGGAGTCTCCAAGAACGGCTTTAACATTGTTCATTGCTTCAGGGTCATATGCCGTGATAATAGCGCCACTTTCGATTAGCTTTTTCATTAGATAAATGGATGGAGCTTCTCTTATATCATCTGTATCTGGTTTAAATGAAAGACCCCAAACCGCAATATTTTTCCCGGTTAAATTACCTTTGAAATAATTTTTAATCTTTGGATATAAGATGGTTTTTTGGTTTTGATTTACATTAATGACAGAGTTTAGAATTTCAAAAGAAAAGTTCACATCATTTCCTGATTTAACAAGAGCTTGAACATCTTTAGGAAAGCAAGATCCTCCATAACCAATACCAGGAAAAAGAAATCTCTTTCCTATTCTAGAGTCGGACCCAATTCCAGCACGAACTTTATCGACATCAGCTCCAACAATTTCACAAAAGTTAGCGATTTCATTCATGAAAGTGATTTTGGTCGCTAAAAAAGAATTTGCTGCGTATTTTGTTAATTCTGCGGATTTCTCATCCATAAAATAAATTGGATTTCCCTGTCTAAGAAAAGGTTTATAAAGCTTTTCCATAATGCCTCTAGCTTTATTATTGCTTGTTCCTAAAACTACTCTATCGGGCTTCATAAAGTCAGAAACTGCAAATCCTTCTCTTAAAAACTCTGGATTAGATACTACTGCAAAATCAACAAGTCCATTTTTTTTGATTGCTGCATCTACTTTTTCTGCAGTGCCAACTGGAACAGTACTTTTGTCCACAATAACTTTGAAATCTTTAATTAGTTTGCCAAGTTGTTCTGCAACTCCAAGGATGTATGATAAATCTGCTGATCCATCTTCCCCAGGTGGAGTTGGTAGAGCAAGAAAGATAATTTCAGCATCTTTAATGCCTTTTTCAAGGGAGGTGGTGAATTTAAGCCTACCAGCAGTGATGTTTCGTTCAAAAAAAGTGTCAAGGTTAGGTTCATATATTGGAACAAGCCCTTTTTTCATTTTTTCAACTTTCTCTTTATCAATATCTACACAAATCACTTGGTTGCCTGTTTCAGCAAAACAAGTTCCAGTCACTAATCCAACATATCCAGTTCCTATAACTGCAATTTTTTTCATGTTTTGTCTAGTGCTTTTATAAAACTACTGCATATATGTGTTAATTGCTCTGCTTCCATTTCTGTGTGTATTGGTAACGAGATTACTCGTTTTGTTAACCAATCAGTGACGGGTAAATCAAGCTCTTTGCTATTAAATTTTTGAAACATTTTTTGTCTGTGCGCTGGAACAGGGTAATAAATCATGGATGGCACATTATAATCAGCTAAAGATTTGTGCAATTCATCTCGATCTATTCCTTCTAAAATAAGGGTGTATTGATGAAATACATGTTTTGAGTCATTGGATCTAAATGGGGTTGAAACTCCATTTAGATTTGAAAAGGCCTTGTCATAGCAATTGGCAACTATTCTTCTAGAATCAATATATTCATCTAGCTTTTTAAGTTTTATATTAAGAACCGCAGCTTGAATAGAGTCTAGTCTTGAATTACACCCAACAATGTCGTGGTAATACTTTTCACTTTGTCCGTGATTAGCTATTTGTTTTATTGTTTTTGCAAGTTCATCATTGTTTGTAAATAATGCTCCACCATCTCCATAACATCCTAGGTTTTTAGAGGGAAAAAAAGAAGTACACCCTATGTCACCAAGTGTGCCTGTTTTCACCATTTCACCATTATTTAGCTTGTAATCACTTCCGATTGCTTGTGCATTGTCTTCCACAATGAAAAGATTGTGTTTTTTAGCTATTTCAAGAATTTCATTCATGTTAGCTGCTTGCCCATATAAATGAACAGGGACAATTGCTTTTGTTTTTGGAGTGATTGCTTCTTCAATTTTTTTCGAATCAAGACAAAATGTTTCTTTGTCTACATCCACAAATATTGGCTTTAGATTTAAAAGAGCGATAACTTCTGTTGTAGCTATATAAGTGAATGATGGGGTAATAACTTCATCTCCAGGTTGAAGCCCAAGAGCCATTAAAGAAATTTGAAGCGCATCTGTTCCATTTGCACATGGGATTACATGTTTTACGTTTAAGTATTCTTGTAAGCTGGTCTTAAACTCATTTACCTCGGGACCGTTAATAAAAGTGGCATTATTTAATACGGTTTCTATTGCTTTATTTACAGATGGTTTAATTTTATCGTATTGAGAAATTAAATCCACCATTTGTATTTTCTTCATTATAAAATGAATTAGAATTAATCATGCAAATTTACTCATTATATACGTATATTCAATTAATATAAATGATTTTAGCGTGTAATTTTCTTAAATTATACTAATAAAATTTATTTATAGTTATCTATATAACTTTCAAATAAATTATTTTTGTTTATGAATAAATTTGTCTTTACTCTATCTTTCTTTTTTTTAGGCCATTTTTTGTTTTCCCAAAGAAATGTTAAGGATTCATCAATAGCCACACCTTGGTTATCTGTTCATTATGGAGGAAATTGGACTGAAGGAGATCTTTCATCTAGATATGGATATCTTAATCATGTTGGTTTTTCAGCTGGTTATAAATTGCGATCTAATTGGGTGTTTAAATCGGATATTTCGTTTATGTTTGGCAATCAAGTTAGATTGAGTGGTGTTTTTGATCACTTAATAGATTCTCAGGGAAACATTACGGATGTTAATGGAGATATAGCAATGGTTTATGCTACACCAAGAGGAGCTTATTTTAATTTTGATTTTGGTAAAATAATTCCAATTTTTAGTCCAAATCAAAACTCAGGGTTGTATTTGAGTTTTGGAGGAGGATATTTGTTTCATTATTTGAATGTTGAAACTCAAGACCAAGTGATACCATCTCTTGAATTAGATTATAAAAAAGGATATGATCGTTTTACCTCGGGTCTTAATATTCATCAATTTATAGGGTATTCTTTCATGGCTAATGCAGGGTTTTATAATTTTTATGGAGGGGTCTATTTTCAGGAAGGATTTACTAAAAACAGAAGAACTATTTTTTTTGATCAACCTAATGAACCAGTTCCTTCTGATTTAAGATTAGATATGCAGATTGGATTTAGAGTAGGGTGGATGATTCCTGTATATAAAAGACAACCTAAATCTTATTATTTTAATTAATGCATTTCTTATATAATTTTGCGATACATTTTTATTGGTTTTTAATCTTTATTGTGTCTTTATTTGGTTTGGATAAAGCAAAAAGATGGATTAATGGGCGAAATCATAAATTAAAAAATTGGGGTTTAATTCCATCTGACAAAACCATCTATTGGTTTCACTGTGCTTCTCTTGGAGAGTTCGATCAAGGAAGCCCATTAATGCATAAAGTTAAATCTAAAGATCCTAAAGCATTTATTTTGGTTACTTTTTTTTCTCCATCAGGAATGGATAATTTTTCTAAAAGAGATCATTGCGTAGATGCTTCTTATTACTTGCCTATCGATACACCAAAAAAAGCAAAAGAGTTTATTGATTTTTTTAAACCAAATTTTGCTTTTTTTATAAAGTATGAATTTTGGGTCAATCATATTTTATTTGCAAAGAAAAACGGAGTTAAAGTTTTTTGTGTTTCTGGTTTATTTCGTGATAACCAAGTTTTTTTTAAATGGTACGGGACTTTTTTAAGAAAAATTCTCTTTGAATTTGATTTTTTATTCCTGCAGAACTCAAAGAGTGAGTCTTTACTTCATCAAATAGGAATTAAAAATACGTTGGTTTGTGGAGACACTCGATATGATACAGTAAAAAATAAATTTTTGCAAATGCAAAATAAAGAAGAGCAAAATGCAGCTTCAAATAAAATAATATCGAGTTTTCTTAATTCTAAGAAAGCAATTATAATTGGAAGTTCATGGCCCAAAGAAGAATCCTTGATTATTCCTTATATTAAAAATAACCCATATCAAAAATTTATTATAGCACCTCATGACATCTCAGAAAAGCATTTAAAAAGCATCAAGATGCAGCTAAAAGACAATCTTGTCACTTTTACAGATTATAAACCGATTCCCAATGCAAATTGTTTGCTTTTAGATACAATTGGTCATTTATCAAGTGCTTATTTTTATGGAAAGATGGCATTTATTGGGGGAGGTTTTTCTGGAAAACTACACAATGTTTTAGAACCTGCGGTTTATGGTTTACCAACTTTTTATGGTCCGAAATTTCATAAATTTCCGGAGGCAAAAGAGTTTGTTGAATCTGGAATAGGGTTTGTGGTCAGAGATTATAAAAGCATGTTGAAAACAATTCAAAAAATAGATGATGATTTAGACGTATTAACTCTAAAAACAAAATCGCATATGGACCATAAAATAGGTACAACTGAAATGATTTATCAGCATTTTATTTCGAGAGGCTATTAACTATTTGTTGTTCCAATTTGTCATTGCCATAGCAACTCCTACAGTACAAAAACTTTTAATACATTCTACGGCTTTTTCAATTTTATTAGAAAGGACTTCGATTTCCTCCTCTTTCCAAGGCCCCAATACATGAATAACTTGTTTCCCTTTTTGAAAATCGTTTCCTATTCCAAATCGAAGTCTAGAATAGATGCTTGTATTTAATATTTGTTGAATATTTTTTAAACCATTATGTCCACCATCACTTCCTTTTGCTCGAAGTCTAATTTTCCCAAGAGGAAGTGATAAATCATCCGTAATAACCAGGATGTTCTCAAGAGAAATTTTTTCTTTTTGCATCCAATAATTTACTGCCTTTCCTGATAGGTTCATATAGGTAGATGGTTTAATTACTACAAGAGTTCTAGATTTATATTTTAAATAAGAAATGTTTGCTAATTTTTCTGTTTTAAAATTTCCTTTTAATTCTTTTGTGAGTTTATCTACCACATCAAATCCAATGTTGTGCCTTGTATGTTGATATTCAGTGCCTATATTTCCTAACCCAATGATTAAATATTTCATGATTTAAAAGTAAAAAAAGTATTTATTAGTAAATAGTAAATAGTTTACGTTTTGATGGTTTACTTTTGATAAAAACAAAACGTAATGAAAAAAGAAAAAATTAAAATAAATCGAATAGAATGTAATTCAGTAGATAGTATTATGACTTTGTCTGGAGAAATAATTAACGGTGTTTTTTCATTTCAAACGAAAATAGATTTACCAATTTATTGGTTTAATATTTTTTTGAATTATCTGCAAAAAAATAATTCTAATATCACTATTCATGATTACATTGAAGAAATAAACTTTCCAGAAGGCGTTGTCTATTATGAATTAGATGCCAAAAACTTGATAAGTAGAATAATTGAAAGAAAAATGTTTAATGGTTTATCAAATATATCTCAAAAGATAGGGGCGTAGAAGGAAATTTTATAGTTTTCTTGCGACTTCAACTTCTTCAAATGCCTCAATTATATCTCCTATTTGGATGTTGTTGTATTTCTCAATATTTAATCCACATTCAAAATTATTTTTAACTTCCTTTACGTCGTCTTTAAATCTTTTTAATGAACCTAGATTCCCTGTATGAACAACAATTCCGTCTCTAATAATTCTAATTTTTGAGGACCTTTTTAAGGTTCCATTTAATACATAGCATCCTGCAACAGTACCAACTTTTGTAATGTTGAAGGTTTCTCTTATTTCAGCAGAACCTGTAATTTTTTCTTCAATATCTGGAGATAACATTCCTTCCATTGCAGATTTTATTTCATCGATTGCTTTATAAATTACCGAGTAAAGACGAATGTCTATTTGTTCATTTTCTGCAATTTTTCTGGCTCCATTGGTAGGTCTAACTTGGAATCCAATGATAATGGCATCAGATGCAGAAGCAAGGTTAACATCTGCCTCAGATATTGCTCCAACTCCTTTATGTATTATGTTAACTTGTATTTCTTCTGTTGAAAGTTTTAACATTGAATCAGAAAGTGCTTCAATAGATCCATCCACATCTCCTTTAACGATAAGGTTAAGCTCTTTAAAGTCACCAATAGCTAATCGTCTTCCAATTTCATCAAGAGTTATATGTTTTGTAGTTCGTAGTCCTTGCTCTCTATATAGTTGCTCTCTTTTTGTGGCGATTGTTCTAGCTTCTCTTTCGTCCGTTAAGACATTAAATTTGTCCCCAGCGCTAGGAGCACCATTAATACCAAGAACAGCTACAGGTTGAGATGGACCAGCTTCTTTTAAAGGATTTCCATGTTCGTCATGCATGGCTCTTACTTTTCCATAAAATCGTCCAACTAATACCACATCTCCGATACGAAGAGTACCAGCTTGAACTAATAAGTTAGTAACATACCCTTTTCCTTTATCTAAAGAAGATTCAACAACAGTTCCTAATGCATTTTTATCAGCAACAGCTTTTAAATCTAGCATTTCAGCTTCTAGAAGGATTTTTTCAAGTAATAGATCAATATTTTTATTTTGTTTTGCCGAAATTTCTTGACTTTGGAATTTTCCTCCCCATTCTTCAACAAGAATATTCATTCCTGACAATTGTTCTTTTATTTTGTCTGTATTTGCACCTGGCTTATCAATTTTATTAATAGCAAAAATCATTGGAACACTTGCGGCTTGAGCATGAGAGATGGCTTCTTTTGTTTGTGGCATCACATCATCATCCGCAGCAACAATAATAATTGCAACATCAGTTACTTGAGCTCCTCTTGCACGCATAGCTGTAAAGGCTTCGTGTCCTGGTGTATCAAGAAAGGTCAACCTTTGTCCATCTTTTAAATTAACAGAATATGCCCCGATATGCTGGGTGATACCCCCCGCTTCTCCTTCAGTAACATTTGCATCTCGAATTCTATCTAACAAAGAGGTTTTTCCATGATCAACATGCCCCATTACAGTTATAATCGGTGGCCGACTTTCTAGATCTTCCTCATTGTCTTCATTAATTTGGATAGACTCTTGTACTTCAGCGCTTACAAATTCTGTTTCAAATCCAAATTCTTCAGCAATTATTTGAATTGTTTCCGCATCAATACGTTGATTGATAGATGCAAAAATCCCTAAAGTCATACATGAAGAAATGACCTGTGTAGATTGTACATTCATCATTGTTGCTAATTCAGAAACAGAAACAAATTCAGTAAGCTTAAGTGTTTTTTGATCTAATTCAGCGATTTCAATCTCTTCTTGTCGCTTTTGGGCCATCACTTCTCTTTTGGCTCTTCTGTTTTTTGAACCTTTTGATTTACCTCCTTTGTTTGAAAGTCTAGCAAGTGTTTCTTTAATTTCTTTTTGAATGTCTTCTTCAGAAATTTCTTTCTTCTCTTCTTTTCCTTTTCTGTGATTTTTTTGATTATCTGTTTTTCCCTTCGAAGCAACTGTTGGATTTACTTTTTTAATTCTCTTGCGTTTCCTTTTTTTATCTTTGTTGTCTTCTGAAGGAGAAGGCTTTTTGGGTAATTCAATTTTTCCTAAAACAGTAGGTCCAGTTAATTTTTTTCGATCTACGCGGACAGTTTCAATTTTTTCTACTGCATTTTCTTCAGAAACATCATTTTCTTTAGAATTTACAGTTTCTTTTGGAGTTTCGGTTTCTTTTGAAGTTTCGGTTTCTTTTGGAGTTTCGGTTTCTTTTGGAGTTTCGGTTTCTTTTGCAGATTCTTTTTCAACTTCTAATTGAATATCTTCTTTCTTTTCTTCTTCTTCAACAGGATCCTTTTTTACTTCTTTATTTTTAGTTGGTCGAGTTTTTTGATTGATTTTATCAAGATTTATTTTTCCAACTACATTTAGGCTTGATTTTTTAGTTTCTTCCTCCTTACTCTTATTTTCTCTTTTATCAAATGCTTTTTGTTTTATCTCGTCAAGATTGATAGGGGGTTCTTCCTCTACTATTGGAGTAGTGATTTCTTGAACTTCTTTTCTTTGATCTTTTAAAGAAATAGATTCTTTAACTTCATTTCGGTTAGAAGAAGTTTTTGCTTTTTCTTTTAAATTTTGATCTTCAGCAAATTCTGCTCGCAACAATTCTAAATGCTCTTGCTGCAGTTTTGTATTAGGAGTAAAATCCATTGAAATCTCTTTAGATTTCAAAAAATCTATTAATGTTTGCACACCCACATTTAGCTCGCTTGCCGCTTTTCCTAATCTAACTGGTCTTGCCATATATAAAATTATTGCTGTAAGTTACAGTAATTAAAACAAAATTACTCAAATTCTGCTTTCAAAATATTTAATACTTCTACTATTGTTTCTTTTTCAAGATCTGTTCTTTGTTCTAGATCTTCTATAGCTAGTTCAATCACAGATTTTGCAGTATCGCATCCTATAGCCTTTAGTTCATCTAAAATCCAGCTATCGATTTCATCTGCAAATTCCTCTAAATCAACATCTTCAATATCTACTTCTCCATCTCTATAAACATCTAATTCGTACCCAGTTAATCTTCCAGCTAGTTTAATGTTGTTTCCTCCTCTTCCAATTGCTAATGAGACTTGATCAGGTTTTAGGTAAACCTTGGCTCTTTTTTCAGCTTCATTTAAATCGATAGAGGTTATTTTTGCTGGAGATAAAGATCTTTGTATCAGTAATTGTGAATTCATTGTGAAGTTTATTACATCAATGTTTTCATTTTTTAATTCTCGAACTATTCCATGAATTCTAGAGCCTTTCATTCCAACACATGCTCCAACTGGATCTATTCTATCATCATACGATTCAACAGCAACTTTTGCTCTTTCTCCTGGTTCTCTTACAATATTTTTAATAGTGATTAAACCATCAAAAACTTCAGGAACTTCAAGCTCAAATAATCGCTCTAAAAATTCAGGAGCGGTTCTAGAAAGTATAATAACAGGCGTACTGTTTCTCATGTCAACTTTTGAAACTACCGCTCTAACAGATTCTCCTTTTTTGAAATAGTCTGAAGGTATTTGTTCAGATTTTGGAAGAATTAATTCATTTCCTTCATCATCCAAAACCAGAATTTCTTTTTTCCAAACCTGATAAATTTCACCTGTAATAATATCTCCAATTTTCTCTTTATATATTTGATATAAATGGTCTTTTTCAAGCTCCATAATTCGAGAGATTAAATTTTGCCTTAGAGCTAAAACATTTCGTCTTCCAAAATCGGTAAATTTATATTCTTCTGTAACTTCTTCTCCAATTTCAAAGTCAGGTTCAATCTTAATCGCATCAGAATATGCAATTTCAGTATTTGGATCTTCAACCTCTCCATCATCAACAATTTCTTTATTTAGAAATATTTGAACGTCCCCTTTATCTATATTTACAATAATATCAATGTGTTCGTCCGTATTAAACTTCCTTTTAAATAAGGTTCTAAAAATGTCTTCTAAAACATTTTGCATTGTTTGTTTATCAATGTTTTTGAGTTCTTTAAACTCTAAAAATGAGTCTATTAATTCTACATTTTCCATAGTCGTAATTTCAATTAAATGATATTATAATTTTTGTTTCTTTAATTTGATCAAATGCAATGTTTATATCTTCTACAGACAATACATTTTTCTTTTTTACTTTAATTTTTTTACTCGTTTCGAGTATTATTTCATTAGGATTAATTTCTTTTAAAATTCCTTTGTATTCTTTTTGATCTTTGGTTTTTATTTTGACATTCTTCCCTTGATTTTTCTTGTATTGATTAAGGTGTCTAAAGGGTTTATCTAGTCCAGCAGAGGAAACATTTATAGAGAAGTCCTCTAATTCCCGGTCTAAATTGTGTTCTATATTTCTTGAAATAGAAATACATTCTTTAATAGAAACGTTCCCTTCTTTTTTATCAATTTCTACATTAATGTTATTTCCTGAAGAAATTTGAAGATCAATAAGATATAGTGTTGAGCTAATCTCATTAATTCTTTCTGCAATCAGTGTTTCTATTTTCGATTTATTAATCATGTTTATAAAAAGAGGGGACTCTTGTCCCCTCAAATATCGTTTTATGTAGGTTGCAAATTTAAGATTTAGTATATTTAATTCCAAATTATTAACGATAATTTCGTTATTTGTAAGAATAGATGTTAGTATAATTAAATAATAAATTAATCTCTTCTGAGATTTTTGAACGTAAATTTATATGTGACATTAGTGCATGTAAGGGGGCTTGTTGCGTTAAAGGAGATGCCGGAGCACCAATAGAATCTGATGAAATCATAAAGATTGAAAATGATTTAGATAAAATAAAACCATTTATGAGACCAGAGCTTGCTTCAAAAATCTCAAAAAATAATTTTCATTATTCTATAAATGAAGGCGAGCATATGGTTTCTCTTAACAAAGGAAAAGAATGTGTTTTTGTTACTTTTGATTCTAATGGAATCTCTAAGTGTTCTATTGAAATGGCATTTAGGGAAGGTAAAACAACCTTTTTAAAACCTATTTCATGCCATTTATATCCAATTCGAGTTAAATCATTTGTGGAATTTGAAGCGCTTAATTATGAAGAATGGGATATATGTAAAAAAGCATGTGACTTAGGAGAAAAGCACAATGTTCCTGTTTTTAGATTTTTAAAAGAACCGTTAATTAGAGCATTTGGAAATGACTTTTATAACGAACTTGAAATCGTATCAAATGAATTAGAAAAAAAGGCTTAATGCTCTTCCTCTCCTTCTGCTAGAGGCACATTTTGAGGAATAAAATCTACATCAGACCCAGGTTTTGAATAGTCATAAGGCCATCTATGAACAGTAGGTAAGTCACCAGGCCAATTTCCATGAATATGTTCTACCGGTGTAGTCCATTCTAGAGTAGTTGAATTCCAAGGGTTTTGTGGAGCTTTAGGTCCTCTATAAATACTATAAAAGAAATTGAATAAGAAGATTAGTTGAGCCAATGCTGCCATAATAGCAAATCCAGTAATTATAACATTTAGATCCATCATCATGTCCAAGCTGTTAGTATCAAATTCTTCATATACAGAATAATTATAATACCTTCTTGGGGCACCTGCAATTCCAACAAAATGCATTGGGAAGAAAACTCCATAGGCACCAATTAAGGTTAACCAAAAGTGTACATAACCAAGTCTTGTGTTTAGCATTTTCCCATACATTTTTGGAAACCAATGATATACTCCGGCAAACATTCCAAAGACAGCAGACATTCCCATAACAATATGAAAGTGAGCAACCACAAAATAGGTGTCATGGATAGCAATATCCAACGCCGAATCCGCTAAAATAATCCCAGTGACTCCACCAGTTATAAATGTAGATACCAAAGCAATTGCAAATAACATAGCAGGAGTAAAGATTATAGAGCCTCTCCAAAGAGTTGTTAGGTAATTAAATACCTTAATAGCAGATGGTATAGCTATTAAAAGGGTGGTAAATACAAATACGCTTCCAAGAAATGGATTCATTCCCGTGACAAACATGTGGTGTCCCCAAACAATGAATGATAGAAATCCAATAGCTAATATAGACGCAATCATGGCACGATATCCAAAAATTGGTTTTCTTGAATTTGTCGCAATTATTTCAGAAGATAAACCAAGTGCTGGAAGTAATACAATATATACTTCGGGATGTCCTAGAAACCAAAATAAATGCTCAAATAACAAAACAGAACCTCCATGATTAGTTAACATTTCTCCTTGAACAATAATGTCGGATAGATAAAAACTAGTTCCCGCCATTCTATCCATAATAAGTAAAAGAGCCGCAGATAGAAGAACAGGGAATGATAAAACCCCTAAAATTGCGGTTACAAAAAAGGCCCAAATAGTAAGTGGCATTCTAGTCATCTTCATGCCTACTGTTCTTAAGTTAAAGACAGTAACAATATAATTAAGACTACCTAATAAGGATCCTGCAATAAATATTGCCATGGAAAACAACCATAATGTCATTCCTAAACCAGAGCCAGAGATTGCTTGAGGCAATGCAGAAAGTGGCGGATAGATTGTCCATCCAGCCATTGCTGGTCCTGTGTGCACAAACATAGAAACTACCATTAGAACAGAGGAAAGAAAGAAAAACCAGTAGGAAAGCATGTTTAAAAAGCCTGAAGCCATATCCCTTGCTCCTAATTGAAGTGGAATTAACAGATTAGAAAAGGTTCCAGATAATCCACCGGTTAATAAAAAGAAAACCATGATAGTACCATGAATAGTTACTAATCCTAGATACATGTCTTCAGAAAGAACTCCCTCAGGAGCCCACTTTTCCCCTAGAAAAAACGAAAGCGTTTCGAAGCTTTCTCCTGGCCAAGCCAGTTGAAGCCTAAATAAAATCGAAAGAAGCATGGCAATGACTCCCATAAATACAGCAGTGATTAAAAACTGCTTTCCAATCATTTTGTGGTCCTGAGAAAAGATATATTTAGAAACAAAGTGTTCTTCATGGTGATGATCGTCATGATGATCATCGTGTTTTCCATGGTTTTTAATTTCTTCCGAGATTGAAGCCATTGTTGTTAATTTTATTATTTGTTAATGAAAAACAAGTATTATGCTCCTGATGAGCCAAAATACTTGTTTTTAAATGTATCTTTTTGTTTATTTTTCCACCATTTACTAAATTCTTTTTTGTTAAGAACAACTACCATCATTTTCATTTTGTAATGCGCACCTCCACATATTTTGTTACACATTAGGATAAAGTTGAACTTGTTGTTGTTCATTTTTTTACGCATTTCTTTGGTGGTGATATTTGGCGTAAATTTCATTCTTGTTTGTATTCCTGGTACACAGTTAATTTGCGCTCTAAAGTGAGGGAAATAAGCAGAATGGATAATGTCTCTTGATCTTAATTTTATTTCTAATGGCTCATCTACACACAAATACAATGTGTCCTTTTGAATAATGTCATCCCATACATCGATGTCATTCTTTGCGTTATGGTGCTTTTTCATTTGTGTTAGCAATCTTGCTAAACGTTCTTTTCTTGATAGCGTAACATTCATGGCAGAAATAACAGAGTCATTAAAAACCAATTTCTCATTATTTAATCGATCTTTAATACTATTGATTCCTGTTGGACCTTCAATCATATCAACTAATGCACTATCAATTGTTTCTTTTGTCACTAAACCTAACTCATTTGTGCCAAGAGTTAATTTATAATCAAATTTTCCAAGTTTGTTGTTTTCGCCAGCATATCTAGCTGTCCAATCAAATTGTTTGGCATAAAGCTCAATTACTCGAGCATTTTTTGGAGATTCTGCAGTTAAATCTCCCCACAGATTCAGTCCTAAAACGATTATTACAGCCAATACAACTGCAGGAACAACAGTCCATATAATTTCTAATTTATTATTGTGTGGGTAATAGAACGCTTTTACTCCAGGTTTTTTCACGTATTTATACGAAAAGAAAAACAACAAGGCATTTGTTATGAAAAATATGAATAAAACAATGACAAAATTTAAATTAAGTAACCAATCCGTTTCGATCCCTTCTACCGAAGCAGCGATACCTCTACCAGTCCATCCATATTTGAGCATAAGATAAATCAAACCTCCTGACTGAATGAACATAAAGGCAAGCATTAATTTTGCATTTAATTGATTGTCTCTATAGGTTATTTCATGTTCCTTTTTATCTCTTAGTTTAGAAACTAGCTCATAAACACGAACCAATTGAGCAATGGCTATGACACCTAGAATAATTACTAAAAGAACAATTAATTTACTTTCCATTTTATCTGCAAATTTTCAAATTAAATTTCATGATGTAAACTTTCATCCAAAAACGGGTGATTAACAGGCATGAGTGGGGCTTTGGTTAAATTATTTAAAACAACTCTAATAAAAATTCCAGCCATTAAAATAGCCATACCAACTTCCATAAATCCGATGTGCGCATTAGCACCTAATGAGCCTCCTGTTATCATTATATAAACATCTGTCCAATGCCCACAAAGAATAATTACTCCAATCAAAGAAAGTATACCTGTATTTCTTTTTGAATCACGAGACATAAGAATTAACATAGGGAAAGCGAAATTGACAACAAACATGGTGAAATATAGAGCTTGAAAGTTTTCTACTCGCATCATATAATAACTAACTTCTTCACCAATGTTTGCATACCAAATAAGCATGTACTGTGAAAAAAACAGATAGGACCATAAAAATGAAGTGGCAAAAATCCATTTTCCAATATCATGTATATGTGAATCATTGACTCTTTCTAGGTAGCCTAGTTTCTTTAAATAGATTACCGTTAAAACAATTACGACCATTGCTGTACACCACATTCCGGCAAATGTATACCAACCAAATAGGGTAGAGAACCAATGTACATCAATAGACATTATCCAATCCCATGATGAAGTCGAACTAAATACTGCAAAAAACACCAAAAACATCGCTCCTCTTTTATAATTTTTAAAATGAAGCTCTGTTCCACCTATACGGTCTTCTTCTAAAGATCTTTTTTTGAATCCATTTAAGAAAAGGTAGTATACCGTAAAATAAATAATGGTTCTTATCCAGAAAAATCCTTTGCTTAAATACCAGGTTTTACCTGCAATTAGCTCATCATAATGATGATTAGTTGGGTCAATTACGTCTGGATCCATCCAACCATAAATGTGAGCACCATCCATTAATGTTATGATAAGAAGGGTTATTCCTAAAATACCCATTCCATAGGGAAGGAAACCAGCAATACTTTCTATAACTCTTTTAACACTTGCATACCAGCCCGTTTCAGTAGCATATTGTAGGGCTAAGAAAAATAATGCACCTAGACCAAGCGCAAAGAAAAAGAAGGCATTAACAAGCCCACTTGATAAAAGTCTAGTTACAAAATGATGACTTTCATAATTTAATGCAATTCCTAGTAAAGTGAATACTGCCCCTATAATGATCAAGAGTAATGTTACTTTTTTTGCTTTGTTAGGTATTGAAAATTCCATGCTCATTACATTGAATTATTTACGGTTATTGTATCCTTTATTATTTCAACATCAGTAGAATTAGATTGTTCTACCTTTGAAGTATCTTTTTTTCCATACTCTGGATCTTGAAATTTTCTTATATAATGAACTAAAGTCCAAATTTCTTTTTTGTTTATTAGAGGCCCATGCGCACCCATTGCACCTTTTCCATAATAAATGGAATAAAATATTTGTCCGTTAGAAAGGTCTTTTCTGTCTGCATATGCAGGTACTCCAGTATAAGCGCCACTTTTTACCATTGGGCCATTTCCGTCTCCTTTTTCACCATGACAGTGTGCACACATATAGCTATAAATCTTTTTCCCTTCCTCAAAAATCTCTTTAGAATTAGTTGAATCAATATGAATTGGATTGATTTTGTCGTTTGCCGCTAATTCATATTCATTTTTATTAGAGAATACATAATCTACTAATCCATGAGTTTGTTGAAACTCAATACCAGGTTTGCGTTTGTAAGGAAGCATTAACTCAACAAGTTCTTTATCAGTACCGTAATATGGGATAGTTCCTATAGGTGGTGTTTTTGCGGAAAGTTTTTTTGCTAATTCAGGGTTTTGTTTATTTCTTATTTCTGCATAATCGACATATGGCTCTACGGCTGGGGATCGGTACATATCTGGCATATATTCTAAACCAGAACTATCTTTGTTTTCGACACATCCCACTAATAAAAATGTTATAAAGAATAAAGTTATTCCTGTATTTCTAACAAGTAAATTATTTATGTAAATAGTTCTTTTATTCATCTGTTAGGTATTATTATTCCCTTGATTTTTTATCAAATTCAACAATTCCGGTTTCTTTAACTAATGTCTCTAATTCTTTAAGAGAAAATTTTTGGTTTTCATCGGTTCTTATTTCCATAACAAATCGGTCATCCGTTGTTCGAGGATCTGGATTTTGAGCAGGCATACCAGGAAGTGTTTTATTTCTTAAAAAGTAAGTTATAGCCATCCCATGTGCAGCACATAAAACCGTAAACTCAAATGTTACAGGTATAAATGCCAAGATGTTTTCTAAATAAGAGAAGTTTGGCTTTCCACCAATGTTCATTGGCCAATCAACAACCATCATATATCTCATTCCAACAGTTGCTAGTACAGTACCGGTTAATCCATATAGGAATGCCATTATTCCTAACCTAGTATCCTTGATTCCAATTATTGGATCTATTCCATGAACCGGAAATGGAGAAAATACTTCTGTAATCTTGACGCCTTTTGAAACAAGCTTTTTAGCTCCATCTTTCAAGATGTCGTCATCATCATACATTGCATATATTATTGTTTCAGCCATTTTTTTTAATCAATTAGTGATCTTTTTTTGTGTCATTTTTATAGGATTCTCCAGAGCTTTTTAATATGGTTTTTAATTCGTTTAACGCTAATACCGGGAAAAATCTTGCAAAGAGTAGAAAGAAAACGGAAAACAAACCAATTGTACCTATAAAAATACCAATATCAATATGTGTAGGGTAGAACATACTCCAAGAGGATGGCAAGTAATCTCTATGTGTAGAGGTTACAATAATAACAAATCTTTCAAACCACATTCCAATATTTACCACTATTGATATAAAGAATGTAAACAATAAACTTCTTCTTAATTTTTTAAACCACATTAGCTGCGGAGAAATAACGTTGCATGTCATCATGGACCAGTATGCCCACCAATATGGTCCCGAAAGTCTATTTATAAATGCATAAGATTCATATTCTACTCCTGAATAGAATGAAATAAACAATTCTGTAATATAAGCCACACCAACAATAGATCCGGTTACCATAATTACGATGTTCATGTACTCTACATGTCTAGTATGAATATATGCTTCAAGACTCATTGCCTTTCTCATAATCAACAGCAAGGTTTGAACCATTGCAAATCCAGAGAAAACGGCACCAGCAACAAAATATGGAGGGAAAATAGTAGTATGCCATCCTGGTATAACAGAGGTAGCAAAGTCAAAAGATACAATGGAGTGAACCGAAAAAACTAAAGGTGTTGCAAGACCTGCAAGAACTAAAGAAATGTTTTCAAATCGATTCCAATGCTTTGCTCTTCCTGACCATCCAAAAGCGAGTATGGAATACATTTTTTTGGCTAATGGTTTTTTAGCTCGATCTCTAATAGTTGCAAAATCAGGGATTAGTCCAATATACCAAAACACTAGTGAAACTGATAAATAAGTTGAAATTGCAAAAACATCCCATAGAAGAGGGGAGTTGAAATTTACCCAAAGGGATCCAAATTGATTCGGTAGCGGAATAGTCCAATACCCTAACCATAATCGCCCCATATGAATCAATGGAAATAATCCAGCCATGAATACAGCAAAAATAGTCATTGCCTCAGCAGATCGGTTAATTGCCATTCTCCATTTTTGTCTAAAGAGTAATAAAACGGCAGATATTAATGTTCCTGCATGTCCTATTCCAACCCACCATACAAAATTGGTGATATCCCAGGCCCATCCAACAGTTTTATTTAACCCCCAAGTACCTACACCAGTGCCTAAAAGGTATAAAATACAACCAACACCATATAGCCCTATAACAAGGGCAATACTAAATAAGATGTACCACATTCTTGGTGCTTTGTCTTCAATAGAACGACAAACATCTTCCGTGATATCATGATAGGTTTTATGCCCTAAAATTAATGGTTCACGTATGGCTGATTCTTTATGCATTATTTAATGTTTTTAAATTAATGACTGTCATTAATGTGTATTTTTTTTAGCGTCATGATGATTAGCCGCCCCATGATGCTTTGATTTTTGCAACTTAGCTAAATCTTTATTTTCCTCATTACGAACTTTAGTTTTGTACCAAACATTTGGCTTAACACCAACTTCTTCAAGAGCTTGATAAGACCTTTGATCCACTGAATCTTTTCGGATTAAAGAGTTTTTATCATTCCAATCCCCAAAAGAGATAGCATCAGCCGGACATGAACTAGCACAAGCACAATCCACATCTCCATCTTTAATAGCTCTTCCCTCTTTTTTAGCAACCAATTTAGCAGCTTGAATTTCTTGAACACAAAAAGAACATTTCTCCATAACACCTCTAGTTCTGACAGTAACATCTGGATTTAAAACCATTCTACCTATATCATCTTGTGCTGGGTTTACTTCTGTGAACTTTTTGTATGATGGATAATTGAACCAATTAAATCTACGAACCTTGTATGGGCAGTTATTTGCACAATATCTAGTTCCAATACAACGATTGTAGGTCATTTGATTAAGACCTTCGTTGCTATGTGTTGTTGCAGCAACAGGACAAACTGTTTCACATGGGGCATGATTACAATGTTGACACATCATCGGCATATGAACAACTTTAGGATTTAAAGATGCAATTTCAGCATCACTTAAATTAAAATTATCCTTATCTTTTTTAGTTCCAATGGCTGCTTCTTCATCAGAGGAGAAATATCTATCAATTCGTATCCAATGCATTTCCCGACCTCTTCGAACTTCATCTTTTCCAACGACAGGAATATTGTTTTCAGATTGACAAGCGATAAGACATGCTCCACAACCAAAACAGGCGTTTAGATCAATAGCCATCCCCCAACGATGACCAATGTTTTCAACTGGGTGTGCATCCCATAAATCAAACTCTGAAATAGGTGCTTCAACATGATTTCCATGTTTGTCTAGTTTTTGAAGTGTGTGTTTTGGGTTATATGCATCACGCTTTTCTTTTTTATAAATACCTAGTGTAGTTTCTCTTACAATGGAATGTCTTCCCATTACCGTAGAATGTATTTGCGTAGAGGCAATTAAATATTTTTCATCTGATCTTACTAAAGAACCAATTGTAGAGTATTGGTTGCACCCATCAATGTTTTTAATTAGAGGGAAAACGTTTTGACCAATTGGTTTAGGTTTGTTGTTTTTTCCTAATACATAGCCACCATATTCTTTCGTCTGAAATGCTGCTTTTCCAATCTTTTCTCCATTTCCTCCTCTTCCATATCCTAATGCTACCCCTACAGTGCCTTTAGTTTGACCAGGCAGAGGGTATACAGGCAATGTGATTTTATTCTTGCCAACAGTAAGCGTAGCTAAATTTAATCCATTTTCTTGATCGAAAGTTGTAGCATAACCTTTAGCTTTCATCTCATAAGGATTCATCGTAAAATAGTTGTCCCATGTCACTTTAGACATAGGGTCAGGTAATTCTTGAAGCCAAGGGTTACCTGCTTGTGTACCAGATCCAATTCCAGTTTTTTGATAAAAAATAACTTCAGTAGTTCCGTTCCCTTTTTTTACTTTAGATATTTGTCGAACATCTATAAAGTCAGAAACCCCTTCTTCTTTTTCATCTTCTATATTAATACAGCTATTGTGAATAGCCATATTCCAATTGTTTTTAGTGGTTAAATTCTTAGTCCAATTATTCTTGATATAATTGTATCCATTTCGAGAATTCTTTCCATCTCTTTCTTGTATGTTACCACTCCAAATAAGTAGGCATTCAAGAAAGTTTGAAGTGTCATATATTGGTCTTATGGTAGGTTGTGAAATGGAATAATGACCAGTTTTAGGATTGTGGTCATTCCAAACTTCTAGAGAGTGAGATTCTGCACAAACTATTTCACAGTTTGAAGCTGTTTCATCCATGTGCATAGAGAAACAAACCGTGTTTTTTCTTTTCTTTAATGCTTTTGCAAGATCTCTTCCTTTTGGATGAGTGTATACAGGATTAACTCCTTGAAAAATAATTAGATCAGATCCATTTCCACTAATAATAGAGTCAATTAAATCATTTGTTTTCTTATCATCTCCTTTAAAAAGGTGAATTTGATTTCCAGTAAAGATTGTGGTTCCGTAAGTTGAAAGACTGTTGTTTAGTTTATTTACTAAAAGTTGAATGGATTTATTGTTTGATCCAGAAACAATGAGTGATTCGTTTTTGGTTTCAATTAGTGAATTAATCGCTTTGTCAGCAATATTTTTGATTGCACTATTTAGTTTTGGCTTGGCAACATTAGAGTCAAATGAATGAAGGATATATTCAAGTACAGCTTGTTCCTCCGAAGGTTTAATCATTGCTCGGTAATCGGCGTTTGAACCAGTTATAGAATGATTGGATTCAAATTGAAAATGTTTTGACATCCAATCTTTGTCTGGGTTTCTTGAATATCCATATTGATGTTGAAATTGCGTTGCAAAAAGCCATGTGGAAAGAAAATCTGCACCAAAACTGATAATCGTTTTTGCCTTTGAAAAGTCATAATCTGGAATAAGTTCTACTCCAAAATTCTCAAGGTTTGCTTTTCTTATCGCATTATAGGAAACCGCATCATATTGTATATGATTCAACGCTTTTCCTTGTCGCTTTAAAGAAGCATTAAAATCTTCTATAGCTTTTGATGTTGAAGGACTAATAATAGACCCGGACAATAAAGTAACAGTTTTTGAATTTTCAATTGCAACTTTTAAAGAGGTGTCAATATTTGACCATTTACTCTGCTTCCCTTTAATTGTTGGTTTTTGAATACGAGAGCTATCGTACAAGCCCAATACAGAAGCAATAACTGGAGGAGTAGTGTTTCCTTTTGTAAATCCAAAGTCTTTATTTCCTTTAATATGTATAGGTCTACCTTCTCTAGTTTTAACAAGTATGTTTGTATATGTTGCCCCATCATAATAGGTCGAAGCATACCAAGTAGGCATTCCCGGAGTGACATTTTCTGGTTTATTTAAATATGGAACCGCTTTAATTACAGGTGCCTCACAAGCTGCAACCGTAGCAGCGGCAACAGAAAATCCAAGAAATTTAAGGAAATCTCGTCGGTTCGTTGAAGATGATTCTGAAGTTTCTTCAGACAAAAATTCTTCTGTAGACATTCCTTTTGGAAATTCTTCTTCCTTTGACTCCAAAAAAGCCTTAGTTTCATTAAGCTCATCAAGACTTTTCCAATATTTTTTTGTTATTTCCATCTTTTATACTGCTCTTAATTTAATAGTGGCATTTTCCACATTCCCATCCGCCTAGCTCTTTAACACTAACTTTGTTGTCTTTAAGATATTTTTTATAAAGTTCCTTGTCATTATTTAATAAACGACGATGAATCTCATCGTAATAACCATCTTTTTTAGTGTCTAAGGAGCCTTTGGAAACTTCTTTTTTATCATGACATTCAATACACCAACCCATAGTAAGAGTAGGTTTAGTTAATTTAATGTTTCCTTCTATTTCATTTAATTCTTTTACTGGCCAAACTTTAGCAGTTTCGGTCATTTTTGTCATATCTCCATGACATTGTTTACAATCGATGCCACCTACAACCACATGTTGAGAGTGGTTAAAATAAACATGATCAGGTAAAGAATGAACTTTATTCCAAACAATAGGTTGCCCTTTTCCTGGACTATAAAGTGATGTGGGGTCAAAGCCAGCAGCGTTATAGATTTTACTAATTTCTTTTTTAGCTTCATCCTCACCTTGAATCTGCTTGTGACAGTTCATGCAAACATTTACAGTTGGTATACCTGCTGTTTTAGATTTCATTACCGAATTGTGGCAATACTTACAATCAATTCCATTTTTTCCAGCATGCACACTGTGAGGAAATGCAATTGGTTGACTTGGTTGATAACCTTCAACCACCCCAATTCCATATAGAGTTTGAAAAAGATACACGATAATAGATAAAACTACTACCAGACTTATAAGGCCTGTTTGAAGTCTATATTTCCATGCTAATGCTTTTAACTCCTGAGTGTATGTTAGTTTGTCTTTTCCATCCCCAGTCCCTTCTTTTTCTTTAAGACTGATAGAAAGTTGACGTCTAACACCTCCAACAGAAAGTATTATAACAATAAAACTAACTCCTAATAAAATCCAAATTAAAGAATTACCGCTTTCTTCTTCTTCTTCTCCTCCAGGTCCAGCATTAGCTAATGAATCGTTGCTTTTTGTTGGTACAGGTTGTTCGTCTACCCAATCTAAAATCGCATCAATTTGCGCTTTTGATAATTCAGGAAAAGGATTCATTGCAGATGGCTTAAGCTCAGAAACAGATTGAGCATAAGGGTCTTTAGCTGCTGCTGCTTGCCAATTGTTTACCCATAAATAGATGGATCCCTCCATCGCATTTTCTTCCCATTTGTTTTTTGCTCCAAAAAGTTTTGGGCCAGTTCCATCTTTATGTGGTTGGTGACAACTCGAACATTTTGATTTGAAAAGAGATTTTCCATCAATTTTAACCTGGCCTTCTTCTTCTTGGCTAAAAGATGATGAGCCAAATGCAATTATAGAAACGACAAAAAACCAACTTAAAAAAACAGCAGTGGGTTTAATTGTCTTGTAGAATGATTTATTCACGTTTATAAACTTCCTAATTATTTTTGTTTTTTCCAATCAATTAAAATTGCGGATCGACAGCAAAAATATAAAATGTTGAAACTTTATGACAATTAGATGACAATTTTTCGTGTGGCCCACACTAATTTAAAATGATTCTAAATAACCAAGGCATGGCTTTTGTTTTCATTTATAAGAAAATTAGATATTGATTAACTTTATAATCATTTATTAATAAGCTTATTAATGTTATTTTTGTCTTTAATAAATTGGTTTAAACATAATTTAAAATGAGGATTATTTCTTTTTTACTATTCTTTTTATTTTTAAATGCACAAGTTTTTTATTCGCAGGTTTCATTAAAAATGGATCAAAAGATTTTTGATTTAATTGATAAACGCATTAAACACAATAAAATAGGTTACCGACTCCATCTTTCTTTTGAAATAGAAAAATCCATTATAGATAAAAAACGAATTGAGTTTATAAATAAATGTCCTCAAATAAGTTCTTACGTGGTTTTTAGAACCCCATATTTTTATTTAGATGTTGGTGACTTTAGAACCAAACAAGAAGCAATAATCCTTAAAGAGCAACTTAAAGTTGAGTTTCCTTTATCTAGTATTGTTAAAGAAAAAATAAACTTACCATCCATCGAATAGTTTAGACTTTATGAGTAAAAGAAGATTTAAAAATAACCGAAGAAAAAAAACGTTTACTTCATCGGATTTATCCCTTATAGTTGAAAGAGTTTTTTGTGATCAACCTTCAAAAGTTTTTAGTTTTAGCGAAATATGTAAGACAACCTCTCTAATTGACAAAAATTCTAGAAGAAAAGTTTATGATATTCTTTCAGAACTTCAAAAAACAAAAACAATTAGACAAGAAAGTTATAATAACTTTATCTTGAATAAACCAATTAATAAATTGTCAGGTCGAATATTCATCACAAATAATGGTGCTGGTTTTGTTGGAAATGACCTTTTAAAATCGGATGTTTTTATTGCTCCAAACAAGACATTAAATGCAATGAATGGAGATTTGGTGGAATTTAAAATTATCAAAAGAAAGAATAATCGGGATGAAGGGCTTGTCGTTTGTATTCTTGAAAGTGAAAGAAGCCATTTAGTTGGCCGTTTAGAATATAAAAATAATAAACCTTTAATAGTTCCTGACAATCCAAAGTTAGGGAATAAAATATTGCTTGATCAAGATAAATTGAATGGAGCTAAAAAAGGAGATAAGGTTTTGGTTAAGCTTTTCCCAAGAGATTATTCTCCTGTTTCAAAAGGAGTTATAGAAGAAGTTTTGGCAAGAAAAAACACCAATGATACAGAAATGATTTCCATTCTTTGTTACCATGGCATAAAGTTTAAATTTCCTAATGAGGTTCAGGATCAGGCAGAAAGAATGTCGAGCAATTTTTCAGAGGATGATTTAAAAAACAGAAGAGACTTAAGAGATAAAATAACATTTACAATTGACCCCGATGATGCAAAAGATTTCGATGATGCAATATCGTATGAAAAAATTGACAAAACAACAACTCGAATAGGGGTTCACATAGCGGATGTTAGTCACTATGTTAGGCCAAATACACCGATGGACAATGAAGCTAAAAAAAGAGGAAATTCTGTTTATCTTGTTGATCGAGTGGTGCCAATGATTCCTGAACAATTGTCAAATGTTATTTGTTCCCTTAGACCACATGAAGAAAAGCTTTGTTTCTCGGTGATTTTTGATATTAATGATCAAGGAGAAATTATAAAAGAGTGGCTTGGAAAAACAATTATTTTGTCAAAACATCGATTTACATATGAAGATGCGCAGCAGGTTATTGAAAACCAAAAAGGCCAATTCTCTAAGGAAATAAATTATTTAGATGAAATTGCAAAGAAATACAGAAAAGAGCGATTAAGTGCTGGCGCATTAAATATTGAATCGGAAGAAGTTCGTTTTGTTTTAGATAAAAATGGAGATCCAACTGGAGTTAAAATAAAAACATCTAAAGATGCTCATAAACTAGTGGAAGAATTTATGCTTTTGGCCAATAAAACCGTTGCCAAATTCTTCAAAAAAAGTAAAGCAGATTCGTTAAATCAAAACATGATTTATCGAGTTCATGACAAACCTGATGAATCGAAAATAGAACAACTAAAGGTTTACCTTGATAAATTTGGAATTGATCTTGGCAAATCAGATATTCATAATTTATCTAAAAGTTTAAATTCGATGTTGCATGGATTAAAAGGAAAAAACGAGTTTAACTTTCTTCAATCATTAGTTATTAGGTCTATGTCTAAGGCTTCCTATGATGTTAAAAATATAGGTCATTATGGATTATCATTTTCAGATTATACCCATTTCACCTCTCCCATAAGAAGGTATGCGGATTTAGTTGTTCATCGCCTATTACAAGAAAAGTTGACCGCTTCTAAATCAAATTCAAATTCTGATTTGATAGAGGTTTCTAAGCATATTTCTAGAACAGAAAAAAAAGCATCTGAAGCAGAAAGAGATTCTGTTAAGTTCTTTCAAACCATTTATTTATTGGACTCAATCGGAGAAGTTTTTAATGGAACAGTTAGTGGTATAGCAGAGCATGGATTATATGTCAGAATGGATGACAATTATTGCGAAGGAATGGTTGCGATATCTGAGATCCCTGGAGATAGATATTATTTTGATTTTGATAAGTTTTGTATTGTTGGAGCGAAAACAAAAAAAGAATTCTCATTCGGGCAAAGAGTTTGTGTTCGTATTTTTGAAATTAACCCCATGAGAAGACACATCGATTTAGAACTTCTTTTAGAATAAATGTACAATGGCTCTTCTAACAATTTTCAATAAAAGATCGTCAAAAGAAACTAATTCAACATCGAAAGGAGTTCAATTAAAGAATGTCAAGTATTCACCAAAGGTCATACTAGCATGGGCAAAAGCAATAGAGGGAAATGTGAAAATAAATACTTGGCTTCTGAAAAACGGATTTGTTGAGCTTTCTGTTTCTGTTTCTGCTATTTGTCTAAAAGACGATGCTCGTTCATGGTTAATGTCTAATGGGTATGCGCATTTATTTGCCATGATAAATGCCTCTGAAGGAAATAAAAAAGCGCAAATATGGTTGCAAAAAAACAACATGATGACATTTTATCATATTGCGATGGCTGTTGAGGGCGAGAAGACAAGTTGGGCTTGGATTGGACAAAATTGTGGCCTTGAGGTTTTTATCCTTGCTACATCCATTAAAAAAATCAAAGACCAAATAGAGGAAAATCATAATGATCCTCATTTTTATGGAAAAGATCTTTAGTTTTTTTCTCTCGTCATTTAAATATTATCTTTTTTTTAAAATAGAACAACTTATTTTTTAAAAAAGCGTATTATATATATATGTTGAAAAACATTTTCATATACATGTTGCTTTTTGTTGCTTTTTCTGAGCAACTCTCTTATGGTCAGCTAATAACTAATTCTGGTCAAAATCCGGGCTCTTTGGTTCAAAATATACTACTTGGTCCAGGGGTCACGGCATCAAACATAAGTTATAATGGAAGTCCAAGCGCTATTGGTTACTTTGATGGCTCTGCCACAAATTTAGGGATAGATTCAGGGATAGTAATGACTACAGGAACAATTCTTCAAAATGGATCAGGCCCACATGGGCCAAATAACCAGGCAAACTCTGGAGTAGATAATGGAATGGGGGGGTCAGGTTTGTTGTCAAGTCTTATCAATGGATCTCAGACATATAATGCGGCTATTTTAGAATTCGATTTTGTTCCATATGCAGACACGGTTAAGTTTAAGTATGTTTTTGGCTCTGATGAATATCCGGAATTTGCCCCCCCAAATAATTCTGGTTTTAATGATGTTTTTGGTTTTTTCATTTCAGGTCCTGGGATAACGGGGATGCAGAATATAGCGAAATTACCAACAAATGGAAGCGTGGTTTCCATTAACAATGTTAATGCGATTACAAATTCGAATTTTTTTATTCCTAATGGAGATGGGTCAACTGCTCCTCAAAACAGTTCTCCAGTATACATTCAATATGATGGATTTACCACAGTTTTAGAGGCCATATCTCAAGTGCAATGTGGAGAAACTTATCATCTTATACTAGCAATTGCGGATGTTGGTGATGGCGAATTTGATTCAGGTATTTTTTTAGAAGCAAATAGTTTATCCTCAGCAACTCCCGTGAACATAACATACAACATTTCACAACAGGTTTTTAATGATCCTACATGGATGGCCGAAGGTTGTGTTGATGCAACGGTAACCTTACAAAGACAAAACAATATTAACACAACATTAACCGTTCCTGTTCAATTATCTGGAACAGCAACCAATGGAGTCGATTATACTGGAATTCCTAATTCTGTTACATTTAACCCAGGACAATCTTCGGTTACTTTTACTATTGACGTTTTAAATGATGCTTTAATTGAAGGGCTAGAAAATTTGATAATGACTTTTCCTTTTGTTGATCCTTGTGGAAATATTACCCCAATCGACTTGGAACTTCAAATTCAGGATGTTGCTCCTGTAGAAGTTCAAATTTCTGGAACACAAATGTTGTGTCCAGGAGATCAAGTTACCCTAACAGCAGTTCCTTCAGGTGGAGTTCCCCCATACACTTATACTTGGAGTACCGGAGATTTAACTAGCTCTATTGTAGTTTCTCCATCTTCATCCTCTAGTTATCATGTTTCAGTAATGGATAATTGCTTAATGCAAACCGCTTCAGATACTTTTGATGTTGTTGTTCCTGTTTATGATACCTTGCTTATTTCAACAAGCGATGACATTAATGAAATATGCCCAAATATATTGCATGTTCTTCATTCTTCTGCAGTAGGAGGTGCGGGGAATTATGCATTTGTATGGTCCGTTAATGGTCAGGTTGTAGGAACTTTGGATTCTTTGGTGGTAACACCTATGCAAACCACCATATTTGATGTTACCGTTACCGACACTTGTGGAAATACGGCATCTTCCTCGATTAATTATTTTGTGCAAAGTCCACCACTTAACATACAAATGAGTCCAAATTCTCAAATTTGTCCTGGCGATTCTGTTGAATTATCAGTAATGGTGTCTGGAGGATATGGGAACTATTACTATACATGGACACATGATGGTTCGTCTACTTCTAGTATAGTTGTTAACCCGTATGTTTCAACAACATATGAAGTTGTAGTTACGGATGATTGTCAGTCTATATCTATTTCTGGACTTGTTCATATTAATGTGGTTAAACCAGATGCAAACTTTGCTATCACAAGCAGTACCATTTTTAATGGGCTTCCTATTACCTTTCAAAATTTAACGGTTAATGGGGTTGATTATCAATGGCTATTTGGAGATGGTGCCCAATCCAATCTTGTTCATCCTAATCATATTTATATCGAGTCAGGTTCATATTTAATAACCTTAATCGCGGAGGATCAAAATGGTTGCTTAGATTCAATAACAAAGCCAATTGACATTGAAGAAGAATTTTATATATATGTTCCGAATACTTTTATTCCAGATGGCGATAGGATAAACGAATCTTTTTCTGGTAGCTTTTTAGGGATTAGTAATGTTTTTATGCAGGTTTATAATCGATGGGGAGAGTTGATTTTTGAATCGGATGATATAAATTTTGAATGGGATGGTATATATAAAGGAAAAATTGTGCCTATAGGCACATATACATGGAGGTTAGTGTATTCTAGAGGGAGTAAAAGAGAGTATACTCAATTCGGTCATGTATCTGTAATTCGTTAGATTTGCCACAATGGATGTATTAGTATTTGACATTGGAAATACGCGAATTAAAGCGGGTTTGTTTTCAAATGGAGAACTACAGAAAGTAGAAGTTTTAACTGAAAATCAGTTGTTTGATTTTATTGAAAAACATTCGTCATTTAAGGTTGCATTTTCCAATGTATCAAGAAAGCAAATTTCAGATAAATTTAAAGGTTTTTTTACTCTTGAAGAACAAGTGGTCTTACCTTTTAAAATGCTATATAAAACTCCAAATTCTTTAGGGGAAGATAGGATTTGTAATGCAGCAGCTCTGAGTTGCTTTTATCCAAATAGAAATAAAATATGCATTGATATAGGGACTTGTGTAAAGTTTGATTTTGTGGATTCTTTAAATAGGTATCATGGTGGCTCTATTTCACCTGGTTTAAGGTTGCGATATGAATCTCTTTATGAAAAAACAGAGAACTTGCCTCTAATAGATAATGGGAGTGATATTAATTTTTTGGGATTAAACACAATAGATTCCATTCGTTCTGGAGTACACTTTGGATTATTGAAAGAAATAGAAGGTTTTATATCTGTTTATGAACAAAAATTTGAAGACATATTTTTTGTTATAACAGGTGGAGATTTAAAGTATTTTGATTTGGAGCAAAAAAACAGCATCTTTGCCGACGAAAATTTCACCTTAAAAGGGTTGTATCAAATTTATAAGTTAAATGAAAGTTAATGTTGTTTTAACCATTATTACCAGTTTTTTTGTTTTTGCCTTCAATGCTCAAGACATTTCAAACTCTTCATATTCTTATTTTGGTTTAGGAAATAAAAACCAAGTTGGTCATCCTGTTTTTGAATCAACAGGAAATATTTCTGGTATTTATGCAGATTCAACAATTTTGAATTTTTATAATCCTGCATCTTATAGTTTGTTAAAGCCGGGCAAGATTTTATTATCCACCTCTCTTTCTGGTCAATTTTCTTTTTTAAATGAGAATGACCAAAGTTCTTATTTTCCTTCTGCATCTCTTCATCATATTGCAATGGCGATGAGTGTGAAAAAGTTTTTGGGTATTTCATTTGGTTTGAAGCCATATTTGTCTAAAGGATATTCTTTTAATTATAATCAGTTTACAGGCCAGGATTCTTTGATTCATCAATATGAAGGAAAGGGAAATTGTCAACAATTATATTTTGGCTTAGCGACGAGTATATTGGATAAAGAATCCACCACAATTTCATTAGGAGGAAACATTTCTTATCTTTTTGGTTTTCTTGATAAGAGAAGAAACAGTAGGTTGATATCCTCAGAAACAGCTGGTGGATTAGAGGTTAAAAGGACAAGGGTATCTTCTTTTCATTATGATTTAGGAGTTTTCTTTAAACAAAAGATAGGAAATAATCACCTTTTTAAAATTGCTGCAACCATGGAGCCTTCTCAGGAAATTACTTCTACTTTTTCCGATGCCTTGTATTATTCTCAAGACATTAATAATCCGGATTTGTTTGACACGTTGTTTTATTCGATGTGTGAAAGTGAAAACTGTAATATTATTCTTCCACTTGAGATAGATTTATCTTTTGCTTATTCTTTTCGATTTTCTGGAAGAGTGATCAATAATAAAAAAAGATTTTCACAAATAACTTTAATGGCTGGTTTTAATCAATCCAATTGGTCAAATTACGTGCCTCATGATGGACTTTCTTCTTCTATTAAATTTGGAGAAAAAACTCAACTTAGTTTTGGTCTAAGTTATATTCCAGAAACAAAATATCTCGAAAAAGCATTAATAACAAAATGGTATGAAAGGCTTAATTACCGAATGGGTTATTTTGATAGAAAGCTTCCTTATACAATAAATGGAGTTGAGGTTCATGATTTTGGCATGACCTTTGGGTTAGGTATGCCGATTGTAATTCAGCAATCTTTATCTTCGTTGAACTTTAGTCTTGTGCTAGGGAAAAGAGGATTGCAAAATGAAAATATAGTAGAGGAAAATTATGTAGGAATAAATTTTGGATTAATTTTATCTCCATCAAATTTCTCACGATGGTTTAGAAAAAGAAAACTTGATTAAATAAATTAAAAAATGAAACTTAAAACGACACTCACTTTCTTTATTCTTTTATTTTGTTTTATATCTTCAGCGCAAGTTGATGTGGCGAAACAATGTAAAAAAGCGAAATATGATGCTCAGCAGTCTAGATTAAAAGCAAAAGAGTTCAGTAATGATAAAAAACTTGCTTTAGGTCTATATAAAGCAGAGTTTAATTTTCTTTTAAAAGCGGAAGGAATTTGTGAAAACTATAGCAATAAAGGACTTAAATTGTTTTTGCGTTCTTTTAGTTCTATAAAAAAGATTCAAAAAGACAAGGTTTTAACAGCCAAATATACCGATTCGATTATTAGTGTTTATGAGCGAGCTAATGCCAAGGGCATTCAAATTGATTCCATGTTTTTTGGCAAGGCAGCAACTTGGTATACGCGTTCATCTGCTCCCGATTATTTTAAAGCAGACGTTCAATTTCAAAAAGCACAGACTTGGTCAAAGTTTAAGGTGTCTGATTATAATACACAGGTTTATTACAAAAATTTATATAATCTATATGTTAAATCAAATAGAACCGATAACGAGTTAAAGAAAAGATTAATTAGTGAATATTTTAGATTATCAACAGTCATCAGTGATAATAAATTGAAGCCCAATTCTCAATTGTTTATCTCTAAGATATTTAATAATGTTGTTAGAAGTTGTGAAGATATTCTTCCCGAACTTGCTGGTTACTTGAAAACACTTCCCCAGCAACAAGATGTTAAAATAACCTCATTAAATAACTTTATTGACCTTTTAGATCAAAAGAAATGTTCTGATTCACCAGAATATGAGATTTTAATTGATACGCTTTTAAAAGTGGATCGTTCTGTAAATTCGGTTTTAGCAAAAGCCAAATTGCTTTATGCTAAAGGGAAAAATAATGAAGCACTAAACATGTTAAATGAAGCAAAAACGCTAGAAATAGCAGATTCTTCATTATTAGAAAAAATAAATAAAAAAATAGCGAGTATAAAACTAGAGAATGTTCGTACTCTGTATAATAATAAAAATTACAAAAAAGCATACTCTGTTGGTAAGGCATTGACTGGTAGAATTAGAGGAGAAGGACTAAAAATAGCAGCGAAAAGTGTTGCAGCAATGGCCAATAGTTGTGGTGCAAGTACATTTGATCGAAAATGCAATTATTATTATGCAATTGAGTTATTGAAGAAAGCAAATTCTTCTGGAGCTTCTGTTGCTAAACTTATGGAAAAATATAAAAATTCATTGCCATCAGGGGAGGAGAAATTTGACAAAGGAAATCCAAAGAAATTAAGTTTGAGTTGTTGGGGGGTTGAGGTAGAGATTTATTAGTTCATTTTAATGAATAAGTCTTATTACTTTCTGGGAGGGCTAATGCTTTTTTTGTCCTGCGAAAATTCAATGAAGGACATTCAGAAAGTTACTTTTAATAAGAATTCTCCTGACGAAGTAATTGAAGATTTCCATGTTACATTTATTGATTCTGGAGTATCTTCTGTTGAGATTTTTGCTAAACGCACCGAGGTATACAAAAAAAAACAGTCCACCACCATTTTTAAAGATAGTGTTCGGGTAAACTTTTTTTCTAAAAATGGAGATTTAACTTCTACCTTGTTTGCTCAATATGGAAATATTAATTTCACTTCTGGCAACATGTTTGTTCAGGATTCAGTGAGGTTGTATAATTTCAAAAAAAAACAAACCCTCGAATCAGAGGAATTGCATTGGAATAAAAAAACAAAATCGGTTTATACAAATTCTCCAGTAGTAGTTAAAACACCAGATGCTTATTTTTATGGAGATGGCATTAAAACAGATCAGGAGTTTAACGAGTATACTTTTATAAAGCCAAGAGGAACAATAAATTTAAAAGCAAAAGATTCAGTTTCCAATTAATTTACCTTTTCTTTTTAAATATTGGTACGTTTGAGCATGCTTCTCCAAACATAATTGATCTAGAAATTGGAATTAATGCTTTGGTTATTTCAAAAAAAGCATAATCATTTTCCACTCCATCTGAACATCCTTTTAAAAGAATTCGTTTGTCATTGTATTTGGACAAATCGGTTTCTTGAATTTTGTTTTTTATTATTTTTCTAAGTAATTCTTTTTTGGATCCCAGGATACATTCTGAGCAATAGGGTAGAATAGATCGTAATATTAACAAATAAGCCCAACTTGGAACAATTGCATCTGAAGAACAATGTATAAATACGCCCTTGTCTTGATACTCTTTCCAAGGGTGTGTTTTTATCCATTCTCTATATTGTTTTTCCTTTAAAACCAGTTCCTCCCATAATTGTTCCTTAATATCAATGCCAATAATTTCGTGCGAGGGCATAACAGATGATATTTCAAAAGACTCTAAGACACTTTCCTTAATTCTGTTTTTTATTTGATTCATAGAGGGGTAAGCATTTAAAAATTATTTTATATTGCAAGAGTAAATATATAATCTATTACAAGAATTTCTATATTTAAATTCGTAAATTTGGCAATCAAAAATAAAAATATAATATCTAAATATAATATATATGAAAATTCTAGTTTGTATTAGTAAATCTCCAGATACAACTTCTAAAATTTCTTTTTCTGATCAAAACACAAAGTTTGATGAAAGCGGGGTGCAGTATATTGTAAATCCATATGATGAGTGGTATGCTTTGGTTAGAGCCCTTGAAATAAAAGAATCTGTAGGGGGATCGGTTACGATTATTACAGTTGGAACGCAGGCAGATGACCCAATTATAAGAAAAGCATTGGCTATAGGTGCGGATAATGCGGTTAGAGTTGATGCGCAACCTAGCGATGCATTTTATACTGCAAAACAATTATCTGAATATGCAAAAGAAAATGCCTATGATTTAATTTTATTAGGGAAAGAAACCATCAATTATAACGGTTCTCAAGTAGGAGGAATGATGGCCCAGTTGTTAGATATGCCTTTTATCTCTGTTGCTTCAAAACTTGAGGTTAATGGCGACTCATTAACCCTTGAAAGTGAGGTTCCAGGAGGTATTGAGGTTTATGAAGTTTTAACGCCATGTGTGGTTTCTTGTGCAAAAGGAATGGCTGAGCAAAGAATCCCTAATATGAGAGGAATTATGGCGGCAAGAACAAAGCCTTTATCAGTTGTTTCTCCTGTAGATTGTCAAAATTTGACATCAGTCGTTTCGTACGAACTTCCAAATGAAAAATCCGAATGTAAAATGATTGATCCGGATAATATGGATCAATTGGTTGATTTATTACATGGAGAAGCAAAAGTGATTTAAAACAATTAAAGATTAAAATAATGATATTAGTATATATAAATACCTTAAATGGTATCGGAAAATCTTCCTATGAAGCAGTTACTTATGCAAAAAAAATGGGGGATTCCGTTGTTGTTTTAACAAACGGAAATGAAGAAGAGTCTAATTTATCTTCATTAGGTGATTATGGTGCTGAAAAAGTAATGATTCACAGAGAAATCACTTCTTTTGAATCCGGTCAAATTTGTGATTTAATTTCTAAAGTTGCCGAGCAACATGGAATTAACACAATTGTATTTTCACATGATCATGTTTCAAAAGCTGTTGCACCAATGTTGTCTACAAGATTGTCTGCTGGTTTAGTTCCAGGAGCAATTTCTCTTCCTGATTCAAATGGGCATATTGATGTAAATGTATTTTCCGGAAAAGCAATAGCAAAAGTTTCTATAAATTCCGATAAAAAAATAATTTCTCTTTTGCCAAATAGTATTCCACTTGAAAAAAATGAAACAACTTGTGTTGTTGAAGATCTTTCATTAGATCTTTGTGAAGCAAAAATAAAATTGCTTTCTAAAAAAGAGTTAGAAGGAGATATACCATTGCCAGAGGCAGAGTTAGTTGTTTCTGCTGGTAGAGGATTAAAAGGACCAGAAAATTGGGGAATGGTTGAAGATCTTGCAAAAACAATGGGTGCTGCAACGGCTTGTTCAAGACCAGTTTCAGATATTGGTTGGAGACCACATCATGAGCATGTTGGACAAACAGGAATAGCAATTAGACCTAATCTTTATATTGCTGCTGGTATATCTGGAGCAATACAGCATCTAGCAGGAGTTAATGGCTCTAAAGTGATTGTAGTTATAAATACAGATCCTGAAGCACCATTTTTTAAAGCAGCTGATTATGGAATAATTGGAGATGCTTTTGAAGTACTTCCAAAACTTAATGAATCCATGAAGAAATTTATGGCCCAAAACAATTGATTCATTTACAACTTTTTTAACCCTAGATGGAAAAAGTAAAACTTGTTATTGCTGGATTATCCTATAGTCAAACCCAGTCTGGGGCATATGCATTAATGCTTGTTGAAGTTGGTGGTAAAAGAAGGATGCCGATAGTAATTGGTGGCTTTGAGGCGCAAGCTATAGCGGTTGAACTTGAAAAAATGAAACCAACGAGGCCTTTAACGCACGATTTGTTTAAAAGTTTTGCTTTAGCCTATGATGTTTTTTTAAAAGAGGTTATTATTTATAATTTCCACGAAGGGATATTTTATGCTAAATTGGTTTGTGAAAAAGATGGAGTGGTTACTGAGATAGATTCCCGAACTTCTGATGCAATCGCAATAAGTGTTAGATTTAATTGTCCCATCTATACTTTTAGTTCTATCTTAGAGGAATCCGGCTCCTTAATTGAAGAAGATGGATTTGAAATGGATATGGAGCCAAATATTGAAGATGAAGTCGAGGAATCTAATTTGGAAAGCAATTTTTCGCCTTTATCTTTAACGGAACTTGAGAATAAACTAACAGAGGCAATTGAAAATGAGGATTATGAGACAGCATCAAAGATTAGGGATGAACTTAAAAAGCGTAAGCCTTAGTTTATTATTTTTAACAGTATTCTTTAACCATTTTTTTGCAAAAGAATTTTCGGATGAAAATTACTATAGGAGTGGACTTGAACTAAGCTTGAAAAGCAATCATGAATTTGTTTGTACTGATACAAATTTAACTCATTTTAAAAAGGGGACTTGGAATTTAGTCAAATCTTCCAATCTTCTAGTTCTTGTTAATTCAAAACAAGAAAAAGAAGTTTTTGACTTAACTTTTCATTCTGATAATAAAATAACCCTTAAAAAGGAAGGCAAAACATTTTCCTACCATGATAAAGAAAGTTCTGATACGGACCCACCGTTTTCTATATCTTCTATTTTCCGTGGCTTAATTGGCATGATAATGCTTTTTTGCATTGCGTTTTTATTTAGCAAAAACAGGAAGAATATAAATTGGTCTCTTGTTCTTAAAGGCTCTATTATTCAGGTCTTATTAGCTTTATTAATTTTAAAGGTTTCTTTTGTTTCTAAATTTTTTGATTTCCTTGCTAAGGGGTTTGCAAAGCTGATTAATTTCTCTCATGAAGGGGCAATATTTTTATTTGGTGATAGTTCTCAAATGGTAATGCCAGAAGTGTTGAAAAACTTTGCTTTTTGGATTTTGCCATCAGTGATATTTTTTTCAGCAATATCTAGTTTGCTTTATTATTTTGGGATTTTACAATTTGTTGTAAAAAAAATGGCCTGGGTAATGAAAAGGGTTTTGGGTATTTCTGGTTCTGAAAGTATGGCAGCTGCTGCAAATGTTTTTATAGGTCAAACCGAAGCTCCTCTTCTTATAAAGCCTTATTTATCAAGAATGACAAAATCAGAAATAACTTGTTTAATGGTTGGGGGAATGGCTACTATAGCAGGTGGTGTTTTAGCAGCTGTTATTGGTATCCTTGGTCAAGGAGACCCTGCTAGTGAAATGTTTTATGCAAAACATTTATTAACCGCATCTTTAATGTCTGCACCAGCAGCAATTGTTTTTGCAAAAATGCTTTATCCACAAACTGAGCCTGTAAATAAAGATCTTAATGTTTCAAAAAATTCTATCGGTGTTAATGCTTTGGAAGCAATTACTAATGGAACTACAGATGGACTTAAATTAGCTGTTAATGTGGGGGCAATGTTAATTGTTTTTACTTCTTTGATTGCTTTTGTTAATTATTTTCTTGGTAAAGTTGGCGATTGGACAACCTTAAATAGCCTTATAGCACAAGGCGGTTTTTATTCTCAATTAAGTTTTGAGTGTATTTCGGGATACCTTTTATCTCCAGTTGCATTTTTAATGGGAGTTGAGTGGCAGGATTGCATGTATTTTGGTCAGCTTTTAGGTGAAAAAACAATAGTAAATGAATTTATAGCTTATCCTCATTTAGGTCTTATCCAAGAAGAACTGTCTCAAAAAACAGTGATTATGAGCACTTATGTTCTTTGTGGTTTTGCCAATATTGCTTCTATTGGGATCCAGGTTGGTGGAATCGGAATTTTAATGCCTGAACGAAAAGCGCTTCTAGCAAAGCTAGGTGTTACTGCATTAATTGGTGGAACATTGGCTTGTATGTCAACTTCAATTTTAGCTGGGATGCTTTATTAATTGTTAAATAGTTTTTTTGATCAAAAGAAAAGTATAAATTTGCAATCCAAAAATAGAATTAATGTCCTTCGGAGTTAAATTTTTTGCTGGTAGAAATTCAATGCATTTAGCAACAAAAATTGCTAGTCATTATGGAACTCCTCTTGGTGATGTTTCATTTACACAGTTTAGTGATGGAGAATTTCAAACTTCTTTTGAAGAAACCGTTCGTGGACAAGATGTATTTATTATTCAATCGACAACCCCACCTTCAGATAATTTATTTGAACTCCTTTTAATGGTGGATGCTGCAAAAAGAGCTTCTGCAAGAAAAATAATAGCAGTTATGCCTTACTATGGTTTTGCTCGTCAAGACAGAAAGGATAAGCCTAGAGTGGCTATTGGGGCAAAACTAGTTGCGAACATGTTAATGGCAGCTGGCGTGAATCGCATTATTACAATGGATTTACATGCAGATCAAATTCAAGGGTTTTTTGAATTTCCTGTTGATCATTTATTTGGTTCTAGTCTTTTTCTAGATCAAATTAAGACGTTTGATTTATCCAATGTTGTTATGGCAGCACCAGATGTTGGTGGTGCAAAAAGGGCAAATTCATATGCGAAAAAACTCGATGTTGGTCTTGCTTTAGGTCACAAGCATAGAAAAAAAGCAAATGAAGTTGCAGAAATGACCATTATTGGAGATGTTATTGGAAAGGATGTAGTGATTGTAGACGACATGTGTGATACAGCTGGTACATTAACGACTGCTGCTGATCATTTCATGTCTAAAGGAGCTAAAAGTGTTACTGCTTTTTGCACTCATGCTGTTTTATCAGGTCCTGCTATAGACCGTATAAATAATTCTCAAATCACGGAATTAGTTGTTACTGATACCATACCATTAAATATTGAAAGTTCAAAAATTAGAGTCATTTCTTGCGCATCCTTATTTTCAGATGTAATCAAACGTTTAGTTAATAATGAATCCATAAGTAGTCACTTTAAATCGTTAAATAGTAATCCGAATAATTAAAAATAAATAAAATGAAACAAGCGCAATTGAGCGGTTCACCGAGAGTGAACGTAGGGAAAAAGGACGCCAAGGCATTAAGAAATGCAGAAAGGGTTCCTTGTGTGCTTTATGGAGCAGGTGAGCAAACTCACTTTCATGTAAAGCAAATTGATATTCAAAAGATGATCTTTTCACCAGATGTATTTCAAGTGGAGATCGAATTAGATGGTAAAAAAACATCTGCTATTATTCAAGAATTACAACAACATCCAGTTACTGAAAAAATTGTACATGTTGATTTCTTGGAAATCATGGCCGATAAGCCTGTTAAAATTGGTTTACCTATTCGACTAACTGGTTCAGCAATTGGTGTAATAAATGGTGGTCGTTTATTACAAGTCTTTAGAAGGTTAAGCTGTTTAGGTTTAGCCAAAGATTTGCCTGAAGCGATTACTTTGGATGTTTCTAAATTGCGAATTGGTCATTCCATTAGAGTTAATTCGATTAACCTTCCTGGAGTTACTATTTTAGATCCAGAAAATGCGGTTGTTGTATCGGTTAAAATGGCTAGAAACGCTGTTGAAGAAGAAGAAGAAGAAGAAGGAGAAGGAGAAGGAGAAGGAGAAGGAGAAGCAACTGAAGGAGCAGCGGAAGGAGAAAAGAAAGAAGAGTCAGCAGAAGCTTAACTTTTTAATAAACATATAATTATTAGGCGGATTTTTTATATATCCGCCTTTTTTTTGTTCTATGCAGAATGCATTTTGGCTGAGGGTAAAACGAATCTCTAATTATTTCCCGTTTTTTTCTGGAGACAATTATTTTTTCTGTCCCATAATCTTTAGGTCTTTTAAAATTAATGTATAAAGTTTTATTTTCTTCTTTAACAATTTCAAAATCGCCTTTCATTATATTTTTTCCAATAGTAATTTCTATTTCTCTTTTTCTTAATTTAATTTGAATATCTGTTTTTTCAACTTCTATATATTCATTTCCACTATGAAATGAATATGCAGGGATAATTCCAACGTATTCGCCTCTATATTTCCATTTTATTTTTTGAGACAAGCCATTGCTTGATAACAAAAGAAAAAAAGCCAAGATGAAAGAAAAAGATAGGTGCATGTTTTATTTATTAAATAAAAAAAGGGGTGTTTAGCCCCTTTTTAATTTTATTTATTTACATTTTATTTCGTATAGGTTGCTGTACAAGAGCCACTTCCAAAAATTGCATTATATATATAGGTTACTACAAAACTTTGCCCATCATTTGACATGGTTCCATATCCACTATAAGTAACATCAACAGATCCAAGAAGAGGTACCGATAAAGAGGCAACACTTTCGGGTATTGTGATGCTTGCTCCATCAATTGTGCAAACAGCAGTTCCACCGATTAAAGTGAACATGTCGTTAATTAATATCTGACTATCATTAACGCCTGTAACTATTTCAGGATTTGGATTTAATGGAAAATTAACATCGCTACAATCGTCCGTTATATTCCAATTGGATCCTGGCCAATTTTCATGGTTTATAATAACATCAACAGTTCTTGTTGCTGTTGATGTTCCGTGTTCGTTAGTTGCAGAATAGGTGATGATGAAGTTGCCGACAATTCCATCATTTATCATAGAAGTATCCGCAATAACCTCTTGCGAAGAACCATCTGAATTAACAGCTGTTGCACCTTGGTCAATATATCCTGAACCAACACTAATTGTCATTGCTGCATCACCGTTAATAGTAATTACAGGTGTATACACACAAGAACCATCATCTTTATCTGCATCTGCATTATAATTAGCAGCTGCTTGATCCATACATCCTTTTTTCTTGCAAGAATTTGTTCCTATAAAAAGGATTAAAACCAGTATTAAAAAGAAACTTTTTTTCATAATTATTTATTATTGTTTTGTGTATGTTGCGTCACAAGAACCAGATCCTCCCGTGATAGGGGTTGAGTTACTGTAAACGTAAGTTATCGTAAATGTTTTTCCATCGTCTGCCATTGTTCCAAAGCCCTCATAAGTAATTGTACCTAAGCCACCAGGTGCACTTTCACTAGATGACGGAACCGTAATTGTTGCTCCATCAATATCGCAAATTGCAGTTCCGTAGGTAGAGGTTACTCCACTAAAAAAGTCATTAATTAGGATTTGATTGTCATTAGCACCAGCAATGATATTTGGTGTTGAGTTAAGCCCTAAACCTGTTCCACCACCACAATTATTGGTTACATCCCAATTTCCAGGCCAACACTCATGATTTACAACAACGTTTACGGTTCTTATAGTTTCCGTTGTTCCGTGTTCATTTGAAGCCGAATAAACTACAATAAAACTACCAACCACCGAATCATTAACCATCGATGAGTCAACTATAACGGTAACACTGGATCCATCCGAATTTGCGGCAGTTGCACCAAGGTCAGTATACCCAGAGCCAACACTTATTGTCATGACGTTATCTCCATTAATAGTTATAATCGGAGAATAAACGCAAGAGCCATCATCTTTTTTTGCATCTGCATCATAATTCGCTGCTCCTACATCCATGCATCCTTTTTTCTTACAGGAGTTCATTCCAATAGATAATGACGAAACAAGAAGTATATAAATTAATTTTTTCATGATAAATATTTTAATAGTTTCTTAAATAAGAACAATAAAACCTAAAATGGTTGGTTTTTTTAATTATTATTTAGTAAAAGTTGCTGTACAAGTTCCTGATGTTCCTGTAAAAGGAGTTGTGTTGTTATAAACATATGTAATTACAAATGACTTTCCATCATCAGCCATAGTTCCAAACCCACTATAAGTAATTGTTCCAAGATTTGCATTTGCATCCGTTGTTTGTTCAGGAACAGTTATGTTTGCTCCATCAATATCACCAACCGAAGTTCCAAAAACACTTGTTGCTCCATTTCTAAAATCGTTCATTATGATTTGGTTGTTGTTTGCACCAGCGATAATTGTTGGAGTTGAATTTAATCCAATTCCAGACGTCCCGCCTCCACAGTCGTCAGCAACGGTCCATGAACCTGGCCAGTTTTCATGATTAATAATAACGTTGACTGTTCTACTTGCGGTAGTGGTTCCATGCTGATTGCTAGCAGTATATGTGACCGTAAAAGAGCCTACAATGGAATCGTTAACCATGCTGCTATCTGTACTAACAACAATGCTAGTACCTTCGTTGTCAACAGCTGTTGCTCCTGGATCAACGTATCCTGAACCAACGCTTATGATCATGGTGGCATCTCCATTTAAAGTAATGGTAGGAGAATAGACACAAGAACCATCGTCTTTTTTTGCATCTGGGTTGTAGTTTGAAGCATTCTCATCCATGCATCCTTTCTTTTTGCATGAAGAAAAACCTAACATTAAAATAACTGTTAGGGATAATAAAGTGTTTAATTTTCTCATAAAATTGTGATTAATAGGTACACGAAAATACAATCTTTCTTTTAAAAATGAAATAAATATGTTTTTAATTTCCCCAAAGAGATTTCAATTTCATTGTAAATTAGTAGTTGTGGTAATTAATTTATTTTATCTTTAAATAATGCTTATTAGACAAATTGCTGCCGTTTTATTTCTTTTTTTAAGTTTCAATGTTTCAATTTTTTGTCAAATTGGGTGTACTGATCCCCAAGCATCTAACTATGATCCATTGGCCTCTGTAAATGATGGAAGTTGTGTTTATGGAACCACAAATTATTCTCCAAATTTAATAGGAGATTTGTCTTTTAATCTTAATGAAAATTCCGGGTTGATTTATTGGAGCAATAAGCTTGTTACCTTTAATGATAGTGGTGGTGCAAATAAAATATATCTTTTAGATTCATTAGGAAACATTCTTCAGGCAATAACCATTAGTAATTCTCAAAATATAGATTGGGAAGCAATAGCTCAATCCTCTGATTCTATTTTTATTGGTGATTTTGGTAATAATTCTGGTAGTCGTCAAAACTTGTGTATTTATTCAGTTTCAAAAAATGACCTTCTTAACACCTCTAATGATACAGTTACAGCGAATAAATTAGAATTTGAATATGTTGATCAAACGGTTTTTTCAAATCAATATGAAAACCATAATTATGATTGCGAAGCATTTTTTTTTGATAATGATTCCCTTCATTTATTTACTAAAAATTGGAGCAATTTATACACGAGCCACTATGTTATTCCTACTTCTAATCCCTCGATTTATTCGGCAATAATTAGAGATTCTTTTTTTGTAGATGGATTAATTACGGATGTTACTTTAGATTCTATAAACGATAAAATTCTATTATTAGGTTACAAGAATAATGGATCAAATTTCTACACAAGTTTCATTTACCTTTTATTTGATTACTCATCTGGAAATTACTTCTCTGGAAACAAAAGGCGAATTGAAATAGGATCGATGTTAGAAGTTTCTCAAACTGAAGGCATTACTTGGATAGATAGTTTGACAGGATTTATTAGTTCCGAAGAAATATCTTCTATAATCACGATTGCACCTAAACTTTTTTCATTTGATTTTTCTTCTTATTTAACAAATTCATTATCTCAAACCGATTTGCTCTCAAACTCATATAGAGTTTTTCCCAACCCAGTATGTGAAAATTTGATTATCCCAAAAGACATGAAGCGATACAGTATTTTAAATCATACTGGCAAAGTAATTATTGAAAACATTAACGATATGTCAAATCCTACTATTGATGTGAAGTTTTTACAGCCAGGTAATTATTTTCTCAAGGACCATTTAAATAATCAAGTCTATAAGTTTGTGAAACTCAATAACTAGTACTTGTAGTTTAAAGTAATTCTTGTATCTTTGCAGTCCCAAAAACTATTTATACTAAAAATAAGTTATATATGTATGCAATTGTAGAAATAGCAGGGCAGCAGTTTAAAGTGCAAAAAGACCAAAAGATTTATGTACATCGTTTGGCTGATGAAACTGGTTCAAAAATTGAATTTGATAAAGTTTTATTAGTAGAAAATGATGGCAAAATCAAAGTTGGCGCCCCGGCTATAAAAGGAGCAAAAATTAAAGCTCTTGTTAATGATCACGTTAAAGGTGATAAAGTAATCGTATTTAAAAAGAAAAGAAGAAAAGGCTATAGAAAGAAAAATGGCCATCGCCAAAGCTTTACTTCTCTTACAATTAAAGATATTGTTTTAAATTAAAATATTAATCATGGCACATAAAAAAGGAGTAGGTAGTTCCAAAAATGGTAGAGAATCCGAAAGTAAACGTCTTGGTGTTAAGATTTTCGGAGGACAGGCAGCTATCTCAGGAAATATTATTGTTCGTCAACGAGGAACTCAACACCATCCAGGAACAAATGTTGGTATCGGAAAAGATCATACCTTATTTGCATTAACAGATGGAATTGTTGAATTCAGAAAAAAGAGAAATAATAGATCTTTTGTATCTGTCGTTCCATTTCAAAGTGAAACAGCAGAGGCTTAATAGCTAATCACACTATATTTATAAAATTTAAAGGCAGAGATATTCTGCCTTTTTTTATGGAAATCCATTAAATTTTGTATTTAAACTCCAAGCTTGTGTTTTTTCAGAAAACAATGGTTTAACTTTAGGCCAAACGAGCAAAAATAACTCAGAATTCCTGTAATTATTTAATGCTTTTTCGCTTTCCCATTCACTGTAGGTGAAGATTATAGTTGGGTCATTTATATCTTGAATTAACCGCATTCCTTTACATCCTTCAAAAGAGGATATTTTAGTATTGACATCATCAAAAAAAAGAAAAAAATCATTTAGATGGTTCTCCTTAAACTTCATTTTTACAATTCTTGTAAGCATTTTTTTATGTCAAATTTAATAATTGATTGCTTTTGATTTTCAAAAGCTTAATTTCTTTTATTAAGTTTCTTTTATACAGTTTAAAAGTTTTACCTTTGAATTTATATTTTTTTTGTGTCAGACTCAGTAATTATTATTCCAACTTATAATGAACGTGAAAACGTTCAAAAAATGATGGATGCTATTTTAAATCTATCGCTCTCTTTTGATATTCTTTTCATAGATGATGCTTCTCCCGATAAAACGGCAGCGATTATCGAGGAAATGAAAAAACAACATCCAGATCGTATTTTTATCGAAAAAAGAAAAGGTAAACTAGGCTTAGGAACAGCATATATTCATGGATTTAATTGGGCCTTAAAAAGAGATTACCAGTTTGTTTTTGAAATGGATTGTGATTTTTCGCATAATCCAAATGATTTAATTCGTCTTCATGATGCAATTAAAAAGGAGGGGGACCTTGTTGTGGGCTCAAGATATTGTAGTGGTGGAAAAGTTAAAAACTGGCCATTGAAAAGAATAATGATGTCTTACTTTGCAAGTGTTTATGTGCGAATGATTTTATTTATAAATGTAAAAGATACTACCGCCGGTTTTAAATGCTATAAAAGAGAAGTCCTTCAAAAAATAAAATTGCAAAATATTCCATTCAAAGGGTATGCTTTTCAAGTTTGCATGAAATATGCCGCTTTAAGAAATGGTTTTAAAATAAAGGAAATTCCGATAACATTTATTGATCGTGAAAGAGGAGTTTCTAAAATGTCTACAGGTATTTTTAAAGAAGCTTTTTTTGGGGTGTTTAAAATGCGTAAAATGGATTTATGAATTCGATTTTTTTATTAAAAAATGCAACAATTGTTAATGAAGGTCAGAAATTCACAAGTGATCTTTTAATTAAATCGGGAAGAATTGAAAAAATTGCTTCTTCTATTAATGTAGATGAAAAATCAATAACAATTGATTTAAAAGGTAAATTGTTATTGCCAGGCTGTATAGATGATCAGGTTCACTTTAGAGAGCCAGGACTTACTCACAAAGCAACCATAAAGTCAGAATCGTATGCTGCGGTTGCAGGCGGAATAACATCTTTTATGGAAATGCCCAACACTATTCCAAATGCAACAAGTCAACGCTTATTAGAAGATAAATATTTAATTGCGAAAAATGCGTCCTCTGCAAATTATTCCTTTTATATGGGGGCTAGCAATGATAATATTGAAGAAGTTTTAAAAACCGATGCAAAAAATGTTTGTGGTGTAAAGGTTTTTATGGGCTCATCTACTGGAAACATGTTAGTGGATAATCAAAAAACATTAGAATCTTTGTTTTCAAATGTGGATATGTTAATCGCAACTCATTGTGAAGATGAAAATACGATAAGAAAAAATATAAAAGCTTTTGAAAATAAATATGGGAGTAATATTCCTTTTCATTTTCATCCTGTGATAAGAAGTGAAGACGCATGTTATATTTCCTCTTCTTTTGCAATTGATATAGCAAAAAAATATGGGACAAGATTGCATATATTGCATATTTCTACTGAAAAAGAATTGAGTCTTTTTAGCAAAGGAGAAGTTACCTCCAAAAAAATAACTGCAGAAGCATGCGTCCATCATTTATGGTTTTCTGAAATGGATTACAACGAAAAAGGAGCATTTATTAAATGGAATCCGGCGGTTAAAAAAGAATCTGATAGAATAGCAATAATGAATGCGGTAAATGAAAATTTAATTGACGTAATTGCTACAGATCATGCTCCACATACCCTTGAAGAAAAAACAAACCCTTATACTAATGCTCCTTCAGGTGGGCCTCTTGTACAACATGCTTTGTTAGCGATGCTTGAAAAAGTAAAAAGCAATGAAATAAGTATTGAAACGTTAGTTAAAAAAATGGCTCATGCTCCAGCAGATTTATTTGCTGTTCAAAATAGAGGGTATATTAGAGAAGGTTATTTTGCAGATTTAGTAGTTGTTTCACCGAATGAAAATCAAATAGTTTCTAAAGAAAACTGTTTATATCAATGCGCTTGGTCTCCATTTGAAGGACAGGTTTTTTCTAATGTGATTGAAAAGACATTTGTTAATGGAGAAATAGCTTATGATAAAAACAAAAACACCATTACTGATTTTGGTTCAAGATTAACCTTTGATAGAAAATGAATAAATGCTTCTTTTTTTTGATTTTTGTTTTATTTTCTTGTTCTGCAACAGACGATACTGGTGGAAATGAAAAACCAAAAGATTTAATCCCAAAAAACAAAATGGCGGTTATTCTTAAAGATTTAATGTTAGTTGAGAGTCATTTTCAAATTAAATATGGTTCCATGCCAAATTACAAGGAAGGCTTGTTGGTTTCTTCGGATTCTTTATTTAAATCTCATGGAGTCAATGAAAAGCAATTTGATAGAAGTTATAATTACTACATGACCCAAAGTGGCGAGTTACATTATATATATAAACAAATCTTAGACACATTAAATGTGGATTATGCAAAAGTTAATTCTCAGATAAACAAATAGATTTAACTTTTTTAATGTTTTAAAAAACTTTTAAAATCCTTACATTTGTTACTAATCAGTTGATTTAATTAAAGAAAAACATTGTTTTTTGATCCTGACATGATTAAGAGACAGTTTTTGGTTTTCATAATACTAGTGAGAGGATTAACAATTTCCCTAGTTATGATTACTTAATTTTTTTATTTAAATGGGCTAATAAGCATTAATAAAAAAGAGATTATTTATGAATCTGTATAAAGAATACATTGAAGAGATAGAAGAACGAAAAATTCAGAATCTAAACCCAAAGCCTATTGATGGTTCGGAATTACTAAGTGAAGTTATTTTTCAAATCAAGGATTTAAAAAGTCCAGATCGAAAAGATTCATTAGATTTTTTTATTTATAATGTATTACCTGGAACAACAAGTGCCGCTGGTGTTAAAGCGAAATTTTTAAAGGAAATTATTCTTGGTGAATTTGATGTTGAAGAAATAAGCCCTTCATTTGCTTTTGAGCTCTTGTCTCACATGAAGGGTGGGCCTTCTATTGCGGTTCTTCTTGATTTATCTCTTGGTGATGATTTTGTAATTGCCAATCAAGCAGCAAAAGTTTTGAAGACACAAGTTTTCCTTTATGAAGCAGATACTAATCGCTTAAAAGAAGCATATGAAAATGGAAATCAAATAGCAAAAGAAATTATAGAAAGTTATGCAAAAGCAGAATTTTTCACAAAATTACCAGAAATAGAAGAAGAGGTTCAGGTGGTTACCTATGTTGCTGGAGTTGGCGATATTTCTACAGATCTTCTTTCCCCAGGTGGTGATGCTCACTCTAGATCAGATAGAGAGTTACATGGCAAATGCATGTTTGAACATAACATTGAACAACAAAAAGAGCTTTTAGCTTTGCAAGAAAAACATCCCGATAAACGCGTGATGCTTATTGCTGAAAAAGGAACGATGGGAGTTGGTTCTTCAAGAATGTCAGGGGTTAATAATGTGGCTTTGTGGATTGGTAAAAAAGCAAGTCCATATGTTCCATTTATAAATATTGCTCCAGTAGTTGCTGGAACAAATGGCATTTCTCCCATTTTTTTAACAACGGTTGGAGTAACAGGTGGAATTGGCTTGGATCTTAAAAATTGGATTAAGAAAAAGGATGCCAATGGAGATACAATAATGGATGAAGATGGCGAGCCTGTTATTGAGGAGCGGTATTCGGTTAAAACGGGAACGGTTCTTACCATAAACACAAAAAAGAAAAAATTATACAACGGAGATAAGGAGTTAAGCGATATCTCAGCAGCATTTACACCTCAGAAAGTGGAATTTATGAGAGCTGGGGGCTCTTATGCAATTGTATTTGGAAAAAAATTACAAACATTTGCATGTAAAACCTTGGGGATTGATACTCATCCAGTATTTGCTCCTTCAAAAGAAATATCGCATGAAGGGCAAGGAATGACAGCGGTTGAAAAAATATTTAACAAAAATGCAGTAGGCACAACTCCAGGTAAAGTTTTACATGCGGGTTCTGATGTGCGTGTTGAGGTAAATATTGTCGGGTCTCAAGATACTACTGGCCTAATGACTTCTCAAGAGTTAGAAATGATGGCTGCAACAATTATTTCTCCAATAGTCGATGGAGCATATCAATCTGGTTGTCATACTGCTTCGGTATGGGATGACAAGGCTCAAGAAAATATTCCAAGGTTAATGAAATTCATGAATGATTTTGGTTTAATTACAGCTAGAGACCCTTTGGGTAAATACCATGCAATGACCGATGTAATCCATAAAGTATTAAATGACATTACAATTGACGATTGGGCAATTATTATTGGAGGGGATTCACATACAAGAATGTCAAAAGGGGTTGCTTTTGGAGCCGATTCCGGAACCGTTGCTCTTGCTTTGGCTACAGGAGAAGCCAGTATGCCAATTCCAGAATCTGTAAAAGTCACTTTTAAAGGCGAAATGTCAGAGCATATGGATTTTCGGGATGTGGTTCATGCGACACAATCTCAAATGCTTGATCATTTTGGAGGTGACAATGTTTTTCAAGGAAGAATTATTGAAGTGCATATTGGAACACTGCTTGCAGATAAGGCATTTACATTTACCGATTGGACAGCAGAGATGAAGGCAAAAGCTTCTATTTGTATTTCAGAGGATGAAACATTAATTGAATCCTTAGAGATTGCAAAAAGTAGAATTAATATTATGATTGATAAGGGAATGGATAATTCAAATCAAGTTCTGCAGGGTCTTATCGATAAAGCCAATAACAGAATTACCCAAATTAGATCCGGAGAAAAGCCTGCACTAACTCCAGATTCTAATGCAAAATATTTTGCGGAGTTTGAGGTAGACTTAAATCTAATATCTCAGCCAATGATTGCTGATCCTGATGTGCATAATGAGGATGTTTCTAAGCGATATACCCATGATACAATTAGAGCTCTTTCATATTATGGAGGAGAAAAGAAAGTGGATTTGGGTTTTGTAGGTTCCTGTATGGTGCATAAAGGAGATCTTAAGATTCTTGCGCACATGCTCAGAAACTTAGAAAATATTCATGGCGAAGTTGCTTTTAATGCACCTCTTGTAGTTGCTGCACCAACTTATAATATTATTGATGAACTTAAAGATGAAGGGGATTGGGATGTATTACAAAAATATTCTGGTTTTGAGTTTAATGACGATGCCCCAAAGAATAATGCTCGTAAAGAATATGAAAACATGATGTATCTAGAAAGACCTGGGTGCAACTTGTGCATGGGAAATCAAGAAAAAGCAGCAAAAGGAGATACTGTAATGGCGACTTCTACTCGTTTATTTAAAGGTCGTGTTGTTGCTGATTCAGATCGAAAAAAAGGCGAGTCTTTGTTGGCTTCGACACCAGTTGTCGTATTATCTGCAATACTTGGTAGAACTCCAACAATGGATGAGTATGAAGGAGCAGTGGAAGGAATTAATTTGACAAAATTTGCTCCTCCAAAAGAAAAGATGTGCTCTTAAGAAAATGAAATAAATGAATGACTAATAAAAAAAGCCAGCTAAATTGCTGGCTTTTTTTATCTGTGTAATATTGTATCTGTTATAATTTAACCGCTACACCGGCCTGAATAATTCCACCACCAAAAGCACCTAACTCAATGTGAGCGCCAATATTTTGAGTGAAATAAAATCGTGCACCAATAGCGATTCTACAAGCTATAGGAATAAGCGCTTCTTCTTGTTCCAGCGTTGCTTCTCCATTGGTTTTCCAATCTCTTTTTGTTAGTTTATAACCAGCTCCAACGCCAATATATGCATCTACTTGATCTGTTTGTACAAAGTGTTTATTTAATCGGACCATTATTCTAGTTCGTTGAGCTAAGTAATCATAGTTATTCATGGACAATGTCGTATCGTATTGTCCAGATACTTGATTCCACGTATACGTTGTGTCATTTGAATCATAATTATAACCACATCTAACATAGTTAACATCAAAACCGATTCCAATATCTCCTGCAATCATGTATTCTGCTCTTGCACCATAAGAAAGGTGGCCGCCATTTATTTTATAATTCAATTCCGAACCATTATCCCAAATCACATTGGATGTTGGAAAGCCAACATATGGGTCAATTAAGATGCTTCCCATAGTAACAGGGCTTTGTGCAATAGAAAAAGTACTTGTTAAAAGAACTAATCCAAATAATAGTAATGTTTTTTTCATAATCAAAAATTTATTTTTTTCAATGTAAAAGTATACGTTTTATATCTAATAAAGGTTATTTTTTTCTTTTAAATACCGTCTTTAATAGCTTTTTCTAATTAAACTTGTTTATCTTCAGATAGTTGCTGATCATAAAGTTTTTTGTAAAACCCATTGGACATTAATAAGTCTTGATGCGTTCCTTTTTCAATGATCTCACCTTTATCAAGGACAATTATTTTTGTTGCATGTCTTATTGTCGAAATCCGATGGCTAATGATGATGGTTGTTCGATCTTTCGAATCTCTATTAAGGTTATGTAGAATTTTATCTTCAGTTTCGGTATCCACAGAAGAAAGGCAATCGTCTAATAAAAGCAGTTTTGGCTTTCTTATTAATGCCCGAGCAATACTTAATCGTTGTTTTTGCCCTCCACTAAGATTAACTCCTCTTTCTCCAAGAATTGTTTCATAGGCATCCGGAAAATCTGCTATATTTTCATGAATACATGCATCTTCACAAGAGTTGATTATGCTTTCATTTTCTTCATGTTTTGTGGATCCAAAAAGAACATTGTTTTTTATGGTATCTGAAAATAAAAAAACATCTTGAGGTACAACCCCACAAATGTTATAGTATTCCGTAATATTTACTTTTATTAAATCTTTTTCATCGATTTTGATCTCCCCTGTATCTGCTTTAAAAAGGTTTAAAAGAAGATTTAAAATAGTAGATTTTCCACTTCCGGTTTTTCCAATAACCCCAAGAGTTTCTCCTTTTTCAACTGAAAAACTAATGTCTTTTAATGCATTTATTTCGGTTTCTTTATACGTATAACTAAGGTTGTTGAATTCTATTTTCCCATTAAAAATAAATGGTTCTAAACTTCCATTATTACTTAAGTCTTTTTTGTTTAGGAATTCATTTATTCTTTCCTGCGAAGCTGCAGCTCGTTGAACAATTGACGTAACCCATCCAATACTTGCAAAGGGCCAGGTTAAATTATTAACATAAAAAATAAATGCAATGATCCCGCCAAGTGAAATTTGATTATTAAAGTTCATGTTTGCGCCAACATAAATAGAAATTAAAGTACTTAATCCAATTAAGAATAAAATCGTTGGCATAAAAAGAGCATTTACGACAACCAGTTTCATAGACTTATCTTTATACTCATAAGTTGACTTATCAAATTTGTTATTTATTTCTTTCTCTCTATTATAGGATTTTAATACGCGAATTCCAGAAAAGGATTCTTGAGCAATTGTAGACAACATAGATTGTTCCTTTTGAACAGAAGTACTTAATTGGTTCATCGTTGCCGAAACCTTATAAATTAAAAAAGACATTATAGGTAGTGGAATTAAAACATAAAGAGTTAACTCCATATTAATTTGTATCATTTGAATGATGACCATAATCGATAATACAACAAGGTTAATGGAGTACATAATTCCAGGGCCAAGATACATTCGAACTTTACTAACGTCTTCTGAAATACGATTCATTAAATCACCAGTAGTGTTTTTTTTATAAAAAGAGACATTTAATTTTTGATAATGAGAATAGATCTCATTTTTTAAATCATATTCAATAAATCTAGAAGCGACAATAATTGTTTGTCGAACCAAAAACAAAAAAAATCCTTTTCCCAAAGAAAAAGAAATATAGATCAAACCTATTTTCAAGGCTAATAATAAGGCATTGTCTACTTGATAAGAGGAGGAATCGTTAATGAATTCGTCCAATACATCTTTAACATATAAAGGCATTTTCACCGCAAAATAATTTGAAAACACCGTGAAAAGCAAGCCTAAAATAAGTCGCCATTTATATTTAAATAAATATTTGTTTAGATAGCTAAGTGACTTCATTGATAATTTTCTAATTTTGCCATGCTTTAAGGTTTACAAAAGTAGGTATTAGAGGCATATGAATGAGAAAATCATAAATATATGGAAGTAAAAAAAATTAACGACACCGATTTTTCAAGTAATCCTGTTATTGCCCAGATGCAAAATATGGGTCATGAACAGATACTTTTTTGTAGCGATAAATCTACTGGACTTAAAGCTATTATTGCCGTTCATAATACCATTTTAGGTCCTGCACTAGGAGGAACAAGAATGTGGAACTATTCGAATGAGCTAGAAGCTTTAAATGATGTGTTAAGATTATCTAAAGGAATGACTTATAAAAACTCCATTTCTGGATTAAACTTGGGAGGAGGAAAAGCAGTTATTATTGGCAATTCAAGACAGGATAAAACTGAAGCGCTTTTTAGAAAGTTTGGTGAATTTGTAAATAGTCTTGGCGGAAAATATATTACTGCTGAAGATGTCGGTATTTCTCCTGTGGACATGAATTGGGTTAATATGGAAACAAATCATGTTGTTGGCTTGCCTGGTAAAAGTGGAGACCCCTCTCCTTTAACAGCATTAGGAGTATATATGGGAATGAAATCTTGTGCTAAAATAAAATATGGCACCGATTCTTTAGAGGGGAAAAAAGTAGCGGTACAAGGAGTTGGTCATGTTGGGGAGTATTTAGTATCTCATTTAATTAAAGAAAATGCATTAGTTACAGTTACAGATATTCATGAAGACGTCCTTAAAAGAATTTCTAAAGAATACGGGGTAAATGTTGTGGCTCCTGATGAAATTTATGATGTGGAGATGGATATCTATGCCCCTTGTGCATTGGGTTCAACCATCAATGATGAAAATTTGGATCGTTTGTCTTGTTCTATCGTTGCCGGTGCTGCTAATAATCAATTAGAAAATGAAGTAATTCATGGAGATGAACTCCTAAAACGCAAAATTATATATGCACCAGATTATGTGATTAATGCTGGTGGGGTTATTAACTGTTTTTCAGAAGTAGAAGGACTTTCTTCCCAATGGTCTGTTGGTAAAACCAAAGAAATTTACAATACAATTTACAACATTGTTAAGCGTTCGAAAGATGAAGAAAAAGCCACTTATTTGATTGCTAATCAAATGGCAGAAGAACGAATAGAAGCAATTGGAAAAGTAAAACTTCCTTTATAATTTTTAAGAGAATTTCTCATGTTAAATAGGCGTTACCTCAGAATAAAAATATTACAAAGTCTTTATGCATATTATCAAGCAGGAGATAATCAATTTCATAAACATGAAAAGGATCTTTTTCAATCCATCGATAAAATCCAACAATTATATTTGTTACTGATCTTGACATTGCCAGAATTAAAAACAATTGCTAGAGAAGCATTAGAAAAGAAAAAAACAAAAATTTTGCCTTCTAAAGAAGATTTAGAACCAAACACCAAGTGGATTAACAACCTGTATATCCAAAAAATAGAGGAATCAAAAATGCTAAGGCAGTTGTCTGAAAAATTAAAAATAAATTGGATAGGTGTTGAAAATAAAGAATTATTAATTAAAGTTTTTAAAGAGATAAAAGATACTGAAACGTATTTTGAATTTATGCATAATGATAATATTGGCTTTGAAGAAGACAAGAGTTTTATGATTGCATTGTTTAAAAATGAAATAGCTAATTCACAGTATTTACATCATTTTTTTGAGGAAAAAAACATTCATTGGATGGATGATCTTGACCATGCGTGTTCCATGATATTAAAAACATTCAAAGCCATTAATGAAAAAGATGATTTTGTGGTTTTGCCATTATATAAAAATGAAAATGAAGAAAAAGAATTTGTCTCTACCCTTTTTAAAAAAACCATTGAAAACGATTTAAAAGCAGAGGCTCTTATTGAAAAATTAACGCAGAACTGGGAGCTCGAAAGAATTGCTAAATTGGATGTGATTTTATTAAAAATGGGGATATGTGAATTGCTAGAATTTCCTGAAATACCAACTAAAGTAACTTTAAATGAGATTATTGAAATCGCTAAATTTTATAGTACACCAAAAAGCAGCAATTTTATAAATGGAATTTTGGATAAAGCCATAGAAGAATTAAACATCAATCAAATGCTTTCAAAATCAGGAAGAGGATTAACCTAATTAAAAATTATGAAATTATCTATATTATTATTTTTTTCTATTGTGTTTTTGTTTTCTTGTAAATCAGATGCCGATCAATTGCAAATTGGCCAAAAAACAACGATTAAAGTACAATCAAATGATGAAACTGGAAATAAAACAACTTTTAGAGTTTCAGAGGTATATGATGCCAAAGAAGTGATTAAAGGAGAGGTTATAAAAGCAAAATTTAAGATAACCAATACAGGAAAATACCCTTTGGTTATTTCTTCGGTTAAAGGGTCTTGTTCTTGTACTATTGCATCAAAACCGACAAAGCCAATTAAACCTGGAGAATCAAAGATGATAACAGCAGATGTTAAAACAGAGAAGAAAAAAGTTGGAAAGCTAACACAATCTGTTAGAATGGTAGCTAACACTGTTCCATCTGTAACCGTACTTCGGATAACCGCAAACGTGATATCAAAATAATAAATAAGTAATAAATCAAAAATTCAAAATCAAAAAAAAATGGACCAAATAGTATTAATAGTATTGATGATTGTGGTGTTTTATTTTTTCATGATAAGACCAAACATGAAAAAACAAAAAACACTAAAAAAATTCAGAGAAGACCTTTCTGTTGGAGATAAAGTGGTAACGATTGGGGGAATTCATGGAAAAGTTTTAAGTGTAGATTCAATGACTGTTTTAGTTCAGTCAGATAACTCAAAATTAAGATTTGATAAATCTGCTCTTTTAGAATCTGCTGCAGATATTCCTCAAACAAAGTAATGCGATTTTTTTTTGGTTTATTTTTTTGCTTAATACTCCTTTCTTGTTCTCAAAAGTCAAAAAAGAAAAAGGAGTCAATGGATGCTTCAAAAAATATATTTTCACAAAAAGGGGATGTAAATTCTTCTCAAAATGAAAGACTTGAAACAGCCGATTATCAACAAAAAGATATTGTAGATACGGAAAAAAAATCACTTGAAACTGTCGATTCTCTCTTAAATAGCCAAAAAAACAACGAATGGAATTTTTGTGATTGTATATACAAAAAAGATTCCATTAATTTATTGCTTTCTAATGCCTCAGAAATAGACTTAGACGATGTTTTAAGCTTTTCAGAAATCGTGGATAAAAAATGCAAAGGTTTTTTTGAATATGATGTTTCGAATGTGAATCAACGAAAAAAACATAAAAAGAAAGTAGCGGATTGTATTAACAAAAAACATTAAACTAATTTCATACCTTTGTGCCCAATTTACTTTTAAAATTACATAGCATGAAACTGTGGAACAATTTAAGTAAAGAGGAGTTAGAATTAAAACTTAGGAAAGATAACCACGAGTTTGTTACGATTTCTTTTTATCAATACGCTAAAATTAAAAACCCCAATCTTTTTAGAGACCACCTATTTACAAAATGGCAGAAAATAGGAGTTGTAGGAAGAACCTATATTGCTAATGAAGGAATAAATGCTCAAATTGCTGTTCCCTCTCAGAATATTTCTCTATTTATTAAAGAATTATATGAAATTGATTTTTTGGA
>JAQWKT010000048.1 GCA_029247685.1 Crocinitomicaceae bacterium
TTTAAAGCACAATTGTTTGTTCCAAAAGAATTAATAAACAATAGATTTAAGCTCATCAATAACCAGTGTATTGTTGGTTATTATATCGGCATGGCAGAATATAAATCATTAAGTAATTGCGAGTTCTATATGCCAAGTAAACTAGATTGGCTAATAGAGCCACATCAGAAGGTTAATTGGGTACCACAAATCAATTTTACTGCGTGTATACAAGCTGAAATTGATCAGTCTAGATCTCCTCTTTGTTGGATGAAAGATGATAAAAATAACTTACAAAAGATTTTCATCGTCTTTTGGAAAGTGTGACTTTATTTACTCCTCAGTAATCTTTTTGACATTAACGGCATTCATGCCACGTTGCCCTCTTTCTAAATCAAAAGTTACTTTATCGTTTTCGACAACTTCATCAATAACTCCATTAACATGAAAGAAATAATTTTCCTGACTAAGTAAATCCTTAATGAAACCGTATCCCTTATCGGAGTTGTAGTGTGTAACTTTTCCTTGGTTTTCTACATCTTCTTGGTCTTCTCTTTTAGGTACACCAATAACAATACTAGATGCTTTAACTACCTTTTTCTTTTTGTCTGGATCTGGCGGCGTATCGGTTAAATTACCAAACTCATCTACATAAGCCATCATTTTATCAAGACCACCACCATCAGAATTGGCTTTTCTTTCTTCTTTTTTAAGCTGTTTTAATTGCTTTTTTTCAAGCCTTCTCTTTTCTTTTTCCTTTTTATTAAAAGTTTCCTGTGATCTTCCCATTAATGTATATCTGTTTTATGCGATGTGCTAAAATAATAATAGTTTTATGAAATATCTCGAATTTATAGAGTTTTTATTCGATTTGTTTCGATTTTTATTCGATTAGTTAATTCTTCACTTATTGGAAGCAATGGCAGGCGCATGTGCGACTCCATAAGCCCTATAGTTTCTAAAGCTGCTTTTACTCCACCTGGATTTCCTTGTTCAAAAAACCACCTAGTAATTTTTAATAATTCGTAATGATATGATTTAGCATTGGCTATGTCATTTTGCAATACAGAATGAATCATTTTTGAAAATTGAAATGGAAATGCATTAGCGACTACGGAAATAACTCCTTCCCCTCCACAAACGATAATTGGAAGAGTAAGAGCATCGTCCCCAGATAAAACGCTAAAATCGTCTTCTTTTAAACGAATAATCTCCATGATTTGATCTAAATCTCCTGAAGCTTCTTTTACCGCTACAACATTTGGAATTTTTGCTAATTCTAATATCGTTTCAGCGGTCATGTTAGAACCAGTTCTGCCTGGAACATTATATAAAATAATAGGAAGACTAGTGCAATTAGCCAAATAACTAAAATGTGCAATAATTCCCATTTGGGTTGGCTTGTTATAGTATGGAGAAACGGATAAAATCCCATCGACTCCAGCTGGTATTTTCTTATATAATTCTCCAACAGATATTGTGTCATTTCCTCCAACTCCATATACAATTTGAAGCTCTCCATTATTTTCGTTGATTACGGCATCTAACAAACTCATTTTTTCTTCTTGAGATAGCGTTGGAGATTCGCCTGTAGTTCCTTGAACAACCAAAAAATCGGTGCCATTATCAATTTGATATCGCACTAATTTTTTAACGGCTTCATAATCAATTTTAAAATCTTTGGTGAATGGCGTTACAAGGGCAACTCCTGATCCTTTAAACGGGTTTTTCATAGACTGCAATATTTTTATAAAAGTAATTTATTTCTTGCTAATAAGATCGATAAAATCGCTTTCATTTAGTATAGAAATTTCCAGATCGTTTGCTTTTTTTCTTTTAGAAGGGCCCATGTTATTTCCAGCAACTAGTAAATCTGTTTTTTTACTAATCGAAGAAGATACTTTTCCTCCGTTATTTTCTATAAGCGATTTGATTTCATTTCTTGAATATTGTTCAAATACTCCTGAAACGACAATTGTTTTCCCTTTAAGGGCCTCGGAGTCTAATTGTTTTTTGTTGGTTTTAAACTGTAATCCAATTTCTTGAAGTCGATGAATTAACTGAATATTTTTCTCCTCTCTACAATATTCAAATAAGGAATGTGCGATTCGCTCTCCAATTTCATCTACCCCAATTAGGCGTTCGATGTCTGCCTGCATGATTGCCTCCATCGTCTCGAATTCTTGCGTGATTTTTTTTGCGATTGTTTCTCCAACATATCTTATACCAAGCCCAAACAATACCTTTTCAAAAGGAACAGCTAGTGAATCTTGAATGCCTTTTAATACGTTTTTTACCGACTTGTCTGCCATTCGATCCAATACAATAAGTTCATCGTATTTTAATGAATAAAGATCTGCAATATCTTTGATTAGTTTTTTTTCGTAAAGAAGTTCAATCGTCTCCTCTCCTACTCCATCTATATTCATTGCTTTTCTTCCAATGAAATGTTCCATTTTTCCTTTTACTTGTGGAGGACAATTTGATTCATTCAAACAAAAGTGTTGCGCTTCCCCTTCCTTTCTAATCAAGGAAGAAGAACACTCCGGACAATTTTCTAAAAATAAAACCTTGCTAAAAGAGGATTTTCTTTGGTCTTGATTAACACCAACAATTTTTGGAATAATTTCACCTCCTTTTTCGAGGTATACCGAGTCTCCAAGATGCAAATCGTTTTTTTCTATTTGGTCTGCATTATGAAGAGAAGCTCTTTTAACCGTAGTTCCACCTAAAGAAACTGGCTCTAGATTTGCTACTGGGGTAATTGCTCCGGTTCTACCAACCTGATAGGATACCGATTGCAAAATAGTTTCTACTCTTTCGGCTTTAAATTTATAAGCAATGGCCCATCTTGGTGATTTTGCAGTTGCACCGATTTCATTTTGCTGGTGTACATTATTCACTTTAAGAACGATTCCATCTATTTCAAAAGGCAAATCGTATCTATGAGTATCCCAATGGTTTATAAAGTTCATTATTTCTTCTACCGAAGTAGATTTTTCGATGTATCTTTCTTTAATAGGTGGAACCTTAAAACCCCATTCTTCCGCATTTAAAATCTGTTGATAATGGTTAGTTATGGTATTGCGGTACATGTAAACGCTATATAAAAAGGAATCCAAGCCTCGTTTAGCTACTACCGAAGAATCTTGCATTTTTAGGGTTCCTGAAGCGGTATTACGTGGATTTGCAAACAACGGCTCTTCTGCTTCTTTACGTTGCTTATTTAATGCCTCAAACTGCTTAAGCGGTAAAAAGATCTCCCCTCTTATCTCAAAAGAATCTGGAGCACTTTGATTTAAGGTCAATGGAATGGTTTTTATCGTTCGAACATTGTTTGTGATGTCTTCTCCTTTGGTTCCATCGCCTCTAGTAATAGCCTTGGATAATTTTTGATTTTCGTACCATAAAGAAATAGCAACGCCATCATATTTTAATTCGCAAACAAATTCTATTGGATCATCGGTAAGTTTTTGAAGGCGAACAAGCCAGTCTTCGATTTCGGATTTAGAATAGGTATTGGAAAGAGATAACATCGGAAAGCGATGTTTTACCACAGTGAAGTTTTTAGTGATGTCCCCTCCTACTCTCTTGCTTGGGGAGTTTTCATCTGCTAAAAGCGGAAATTGTTTTTCAAGCTGAATGAGGCGTTCTAACTTTTGGTCAAAATCGTAATCGCTAATGCTTGGATTGCTTTCTACATAATAGTTATGATTATGTTGATTAATCTGTTTTACAAGCGAGTCTATTTCCTTTTTTGCTTCTTCGATATTCACGGATCTAAAGTTACGATTTTTGCGCTTTTAACATTCGATTTTTTTGACTAATATCTTGTTTTAATTCAATGTTTTTATATCCTTTTTTCTGAAGATAATCAATAATGTCTTTGGCATAATTTGGGTTTATTTCAAAAAACAAAAATCCATCGGGCTTTAAATAACAAAATCCAGAATCAGCAATGCTTTTGTAAAAACATATCGGATCTTTATCTTCCACAAAAAGTGCCATATGCGGTTCGTATTCATACACGTTTGTATCGACCATTTCTTTTTCTACCATCGGAATATATGGTGGATTTGACACCCAAATATCAAAGGTGTTCTCTTTAAAAGAATCGATGGGCGAATCCTTTAAGGAGTCAAATGTTAAAACACTAATATTCAAGTGATTAAAATCTTTGTTCTCAATAGAAAGTTTTATGGAATAAGGGGATATATCGGACAAGAAAACCTCGTGGTTTGGGTTTTCATTTTTGAGTGCTAAACCAATACAGCCTGTACCTGTACATAAATCGTGTATCAGAAGCGATGTTGAAAATGCCGTACTTTCGATAATCCATTCGACCAGTTCTTCGGTTTCAGGTCTAGGAATTAAGACCTCTTTATGGCATTTTAAGGACAAGTTATAAAAATAGGTTTCGCCAAGAATGTATTGGATGGGCTCCTTTTTTAATAAGCGATTAATGCATTGCTTAAAGAAAAGAAGATCGGACTCGGAAAATACTGCAGTTGTAAAATTGCTCAAGAAATCGGCATGCTCCCATTGCATGCGATGGCACAACATGGTCTTGTAAAGAATTTGAATTTCTCTACGTTGGTAGCTCGAAGATAACTTATCATTAACATAGCGCTTTAATTCGCTTCCTGTATTGTTTTGAACAAACATTAATGCTTTCTTAATTCAATAAACTTTTGAATCTTCTCGTTTTCAATTAAAACCGTAAGGTTGTAATAAATTAATTTCCATTTCCCTTTTCTTTTCACAAGTATGCCGCTCCCCCTGCAGGTATTCATCCAGGTATCCAATGTTTCATCAAACCAGATGATTTTTGCTCTTTTTTTGATTTCCCACTGTCTACTTAATGGCTTAAAGCTCCATGCCTTTCCTTTGTCAAAATATGGTTTACAAAAAGACATGAATTGTTTTTTGGTCCATCGTTCGGATGGGTCGGTACCCAAAAAAATAAAATCGGGAGCAGTTATTGAAAAGTACGCCTCAAAATTTGCATCGGATGCGGCTTTGTGCCAATTGTCGATTAATTGGTCAAGTTCCTTAGAATCATTGCTTTGTGCATTTAAGGAAAAATTTAGAAGGCACAAAAAGAAAATAAAACGAATAATGTTCATACATTTAGCTTAAGCTTATGCAATATTAGCAAATTGAATTTTATTAAGCAGCAGATTTTATGATCGATATTATTTTTGCAATTCCATATTTTCTTTTGGTTTTTTGGATGCTTGGAAAAATTCGTTTTTTTAAACACTCTGGTTTTTCCATCAAATCCTTACAATTTGCTTTTTTACTCAAGGTATTTAGTGGGTATATCTTGTTCTATATCTATGCCTATCACTACAACAACCGAATTGAATCGGACACCTTCAAATATTTTGACGATAGCTACCACATGTATAAAGCCTTCTTTTCCAATCCAATCGATTATTTAAAAATGCTTTTTGGGATTTCTTGTGAAGGTGCGCATTTTGATGACTTGTATTATCAGGACATGTACAACTGGTATCGTCCATATGAAAGCAGCTTGTACAATGACAATCGCTTAATCATTCGATTAAATGCCTTTATTCGTATTTTTTCTTTTGGCAACTATCACGTTCATAATTTAGTTTTTAATTTGCTTTCCTTTATTGGTTTAGTTGGTCTTGCTAGGTTCTTTCTTTATCATTTAAAAAATGAATGGAAAATTTACATGGCTGTTTTTTTGATTCCATCGGTAGTTTTTTGGGGTTCTGGGGTGTTAAAAGAATCTATTTTGATGTTTGCAATTGGTCTTTTTTGTTATCATTTAAACAAAAAAATCCGTTTAAAAGTAGCTCTTATTTTATTGCTTTCCCTTGGGATTATGCTTGTTTTAAAGTTTTATGTCTTAATGGCATTGCTACCTGTTGTTATTGCTTGGCTTTTAAACAAAAAACAAATTAAAAACATCGCATTTGCTTATGCCGTATCTATACTTAGCATTTCACTTGTTGCATTTGTTATTGGGTATTTTATCCCCGAATATAACGTGATAAGCATTCTAGTTACCAAGCAAAATGATTTTGTAAACATGGCCAATGTGATGCAGGTAAATAGTGCCTTTGAAATGTCACCACTAACTCCCGATCTATGGGCCATTGTTAAGGCTATTCCTGAAGGTCTTTTTAATTGTTTTACCAAACCATGGCCCACAGAAATTAAAAACCCACTGTTTGTTGCTTCCTTTTTAGAAAATTTGTTGATCTTAGTATTTATTGGAGGCGCAATAGCTTGGTATAAAAAACCAAATAAATATTCTTTAAAATTTATTCTTTTCTGTTTTGCTTTTACCGTGTTTTTATTTGCAATTATTGGTATCACTACCCCAATTACCGGTGCACTCGTTCGGTATAAAGTACCTGCTTTGCCTTTCTTAGTTATTGGAATATTGACTTTTATTGATCCCAAAAAAATTAATTACCCCTGGAAAAAGAAGTTTGTAAAAAAAGCAAACAAGTTTTTGTCTTAATTGGCAAAAAATCTACTCGATATTTCTCTGTACACTTTTGGATTTATTTCCTTTTGAATTTTCTTTTTGATTCGATTGAGCCGTACATTGACGTGTTTGATTTTTAGTCTACTCGAAATTTGATCCGAAGACTTGCCATAATAATACTTCATTAATAAAAGCAAACGTTCTTCTTTTTTGAGATAATCCAAAATGTTATCAATCGCTTCATGAAGCGATTCTTTAGAAGCTAAGTCCCATTTAATAACTTCATGAATATCCTCGTTTAAAATGCAGCTAATTGCGCTAAAATCGGCAACTTTTATCTCTTTTAGTTTCTTTTTGGCATTGTTTGCACGATAGATATCTTTTAAATAGTTGTCCACTACCCTAACAATCCACGAAGGCGAATCAAAGACATCTGGAGTAGTTTTAAAAAAACGAGGGATTAGGTGATAAAATTTGATCAACACATTTTGCAAATGGTCGTTAATAATATCGCCATGATGATACCTTCTAATTCGACTAATAATTAGATTTTGGTGTCGATCTAAAAGATCATTAAATATGATATTTTGCTGGACTTTATCCATCAGCAGGTTTTGGTTTTTTGGTTTGAAATTATGTTGGTAATACTAAACTTCTTCTCTATATAACTTTAATAATGCCAACTTATTGCATGTGAGCTAATACAATTAACGGTCCAAAACGTTCAAAAAAGGTTTAATTTTGATATAGATACTTTATTTGCTACACATTTGCACACATTAAATTTTTGTGTTTATTCATAATAATAAATGGAATTCATTAAAATGATTATATATTTCTTCCTATTTTTGAAAAAAATTACCTATGAAATTATTGATTGCATTGCTTTGTAGCACTTTATTTATCTCCTGTGGCGAAAAAAGAAAAAAGTTAGTGAAGAAAAATGGCGAGATAAGCTCCACCATTGTGGATAAAGGCGTAACAAAAGAGATCGAATCCAAAGAATTAAGCCTAACCGCGATGAACCTAACCACGATGGAATTCGACAGAGATACGATTGACTTTGGAAACGTTACTGCTGACACCGATAATATTGCAAAATTTACGGTATATAATACCGGAAATAAACCTCTGAAAATTGAAAAAGTAAGTGCCAGTTGTGGTTGCACAACGGTTAAAGAACCAGAAAACGAAATACCAGTTGGCGGAAGCGATCAAATCGAAGTGAACTTTCATCCAAAAATAGATCAACTTAATGAGCAAGAAAAAACAGTAACGGTAAAGGCAAACATTAACCCACAAATGAAAGTGGTGAAACTCAAAGCTTTTGTTTTGCCTAAAAAATAAGAATATTCCCTCTTTTTATTCGTTAATAATAGCAATACAAAATCGTATCCTTGAAAAAGAAATTTTATTTCCCGGTAGTTTTAATCCTTTTCGCATTGGCATTATTGCCAACAACATCGTGTAAAAAGATAATCGGTTTTTCGAATAATCATTTGTCCTTTTCTTTAGACACACTTGTTTTTGATACTGTTTTTACAACCATTGGCTCTACTACCCAAAATTTTAAAATCTATAATACCGAGAACAAGCCATTGCTTATCAATGAAATTGAGTTAATGGGTGGTTCCTCCTCCCCTTTTCGGATTAATGTAGATGGACTAATCGGTACCAATTTTAACGATCTAGAAATCGAGCAAAGAGACAGCCTTTATGTTTTTGTTGAAGTAACTTTGGATATCAACAACCAAATATTGCCGCTTGTGGTAGAAGATTCGATTCGATTTAGAACCAATGGAGTCGATCAATACGTAAACCTAGCTGTTTGGGGACAAGACGCTTATTTTCATTACAACGACCTTAACGAAGGAATCTGGCCAAATGACAAACCACATGTAATTTATGGATATGCCGCCGTAGATTCTGCTAAAACGCTCACTATTCCTGCCGGCACCAACATTCATTTACACAAACAGTCCTTGCTATATGTTTACAAATCCACGCTTAATATTGATGGGGCTTTAGGAAATGAAGTCGTATTTCAAGGAGACCGACTAGAAGCCAATTACGACGACGTTAGTGGCCAATATTATGGCATTTATTTTCACGAAGCAAGACCATCGACAATAAATTATGCCATTATCAAAAACGGAACCGCCGGAATTCATCTTTTTTCGAGAAACACCAATTTTAACGACTACACCCTAACTCTTAAAAATTCAATTATTCAAAACAATGCTTCTTATGGCTTGTTTGTCTATTCAGGCGCTAAAGTAAAAGCTGAAAACTCGGTAATTGCAAAAAATGGCGTGCATTCCATTATTATGCTAGAAGGAGGAGCTCTTAACGTAAACCACTGTAATCTTCTTGGCTATGGTGGCTCTTCTAATCCAACTGTAGGGATAAGTAATTATTTTACCAACTCCTCTACCAATACCACCAACGTTGGTTCTATTGAAGAGTGTGTATTTAATAATTCGGTAATTTCCGGAAACCTACAAACCGAACTTGCCTTGGATACCCTTTCGGTGCAAGGAGTTAATTTGTCTTTTGAATTTAAAAACTCCTTAATTCTTTCAGAAGTTATCCCATCGGAAAGCTTTTATCAAAACATTACCTGGAATGGATCCACCGAATTTACGGACATCCCCGAAGACGACTATACCTTTTCATCTTCTTCGTATTTAAATGGAAATGGGGTTATCTCTACGGTGTTTTCAGATATTTTAGGAAATCCTCGCATGGATCCACCCGATATTGGCGCTTATGAAGTAAATTAGTAAGCCAATATCTACATGAAAGCCAATAAAGAATATATTCGAGTCTATGGTGCCAAAGAGCACAACCTTAAAAACGTTTATGTAGACATTCCTAGAAATGAACTAGTGGTAGTTACGGGTATTTCTGGAAGTGGAAAATCATCCTTGGCTTTTGATACCATTTTTGCCGAAGGACAAAGAAGGTATTTAGAAACTCTTTCTTCGTATGCACGACAATTTATTGGGTCCATTGAAAGACCAGATGTGGAAAAAATTGATGGACTTAGCCCAGTGATTTCCATTGAACAAAAAACCGTTTCTAAATCGCCAAGATCTACGGTTGGCACGATTACCGAAATTTATGATTTTATTCGATTGCTTTATGCGCGAGTTAGCACTGCTTATTCGTATAATACGGGTGAAAAAATGGTAAAATACACCGATAAGCAAATATCCGAATTGATTTTAAAAACCTACCAAAACAAACGAATTATACTTCTTGCTCCTAAGGTAATTGGTCGAAAAGGACATTATCGTGAATTGTTTGAACAAATTAGAAAACAAGGATATACCAAGGTTCGGGTAGATGGAGAAATAAAAGAAATTGAAGCGGGAATGAAACTCGATCGGTATTCGATACACGATATTGAAATTGTTATTGATCGAATCGTTGCCGACAAGCAAGCGAAAGACCGCTTAAACAAAAGCGTGGATACAGCAATGAGAATAGGTGCAAATTACCTTATGGTAATGGATTACGAAGACAAGCAGATTCGTCATTTTAGTCGAAACTTAATGTGCGCCAAAAGCGGAATTAGTTATCCAGATCCCGAACCAAACCTTTTTTCATTTAATTCGCCTTATGGCGCTTGTTCATCTTGCAATGGTTTAGGCTATGTATCGGACTTGGATCTTCTTAAAATTATCCCAGATAAATCCAAAAACATGCTTGATGGGGCATTTGTTCCATTAGGAAAGCATAAGAAAACATGGATTTTTGAAGAATTAGAGGGGTTATACAAGGCGTTTAAAACAAAAACCGACACTTCCATTAACAAGCTTTCAAAGAAGCTACTAGACGCTATTTTATATGGAACAAAGCAGTTAGAATCAAGGAAAGAAGCCGAAATTGAATTTGAAGGAATATGGAACTTTATTTTAAGACATCACAAAGAAGGCTCTCCAAGTGTGAGAAGATGGGCTGCTGGCTTTATGAAAAAAAACAAATGCAATAGCTGTGATGGATATCGATTAAAAAAAGAAGCCTATTTTTTTAAGATAAACAACAAACACATTGGAGATTTAGCAAACATGGATCTTGACGAACTTTCGAAATGGTTTAACGGAATTGAAAGTCATTTGGATAAAAAAAAGATTCGAATAGCTAGTGAGCTATTAAAAGAAATTAGATCGAGGTTATCTTTTGCATTAAACGTTGGATTAAACTACCTTTCTTTAAATAGATCTGCGAAAACGTTATCGGGAGGAGAAGCGCAACGAATAAGACTTGCTACACAAATAGGAAGCGAATTAATGAACGTTATTTATATTTTGGACGAACCATCTATTGGCCTTCATCAACGAGACAATACCAGATTAATTAACGCCCTAAAAGCTTTGCGTGATTTTGGAAACACCATTTTGGTGGTGGAACATGACAAAGAAATGATGGAAAATGCCGATACTATTGTGGAAATTGGACCAGGTGCTGGAGTTCATGGAGGAGAAATCATGCAATTAAATTCTCCCAAAAAACTAGATGTTAAAAAATCAATTACTGCTCCATACATCAAAGGAATCAAAACCATTCCTATTCCAAAACAAAGAAGAGCGGGAAATGGCAAATTCATTAGTCTTCTAAAAGCAAGTGGAAATAATTTAAAAGAAGTAGATCTAAAAATACCTTTGGGAGCATTTTGTTGCATAAGCGGCGTTTCGGGAAGTGGAAAGTCGTCTTTGGTTAATGAAACACTTGTTCCAGCACTTATGAATTTATTGCATGGAGGAAATCGGCAACATCTTCCTTTTGAATCCATAGAAGGGCACGAACATATCGACAAATTGATTGAGATTGATCAAAGTCCAATTGGTCGAACTCCCAGGTCAAATCCTGCTACGTACACCAAGGTTTTTGATGAAATTAGAATGTTGTTTGCATCGCTTCAAGAATCACAAATTAGAGGATACAAACCCGGACGTTTTTCATTTAATGTTTCTGGAGGAAAATGCGAATCCTGTAATGGTGCAGGACTTGAGCACATTGAAATGAATTTTCTTCCTGACGTTTATGTGAAATGCGATACCTGCCAGGGTTTAAGATACAACAGAGAAACTTTAGAAGT
>JAQWKT010000010.1 GCA_029247685.1 Crocinitomicaceae bacterium
TCTTCCATCCATCATATCGGATGGGCCAATAATATCCACACCCGCTTGCGCTTGCGCTATTGACATCTTTAAAAGTATTGGAAGGGTTTTGTCATTAACAATTTTTCCGTTCTCAACAAGCCCGTCATGTCCATCAGAGGAGTAGGGGTCCATGGCCACATCACTCATGATGGTAATCTCAGGAAATGTTTCCTTTATTTTTTGGATTGCTTTTAAATAAAAATTGTCTTCACTGTAGCTGTAGCTAGCCACCGTATCTTTTAAAGAATCGTCTACGGCAGGAAATAAATCATAAGTATGAATTCCAAGGTTTATGCAAGTTTCAATCTCTTTAAGTAATAAGTCAATTGACCATCTATAATTACCTGGTAATGAGGATATTTCTTCTTTTATGTTGGATCCATCCTTAAGAAACATTGGGTAAATCAAATGCTGAACTCCAAGGTGGGTTTCCTCTACTAAATTTCTTACTGCTGCAGATTTTCTATTTCTTCTAGGACGAATATTCATGACTCTTTTTTACATTAACATTCCACCACAAACATGGATGGTTTGACCGGTCACATATGCCGACATATCTGATGCCAAAAATACAGTTGCATTGGCTACATCAATAGGAGCACCTCCTCGTTTTAATGGAATTCCATTTCTCCATTCCTGAACTACTTTTTGATCCAATGCTTCTGTCATTTCTGTTTCAATAAAACCTGGTGCAATGGCATTGCATCGAATATTTCTTGATCCAAGTTCTTGGGCAACAGACTTTGTAAACCCAATAAGTCCTGCTTTGGAGGCTGCATAATTTGCTTGTCCTGCATTTCCTTTAACCCCAACAACCGAAGACATATTGATAATGGATCCGCTTCGTGCTTTTAACATGGTTCTTTGAACTGCTTTTGTAAGGTTGAATGCAGATTTAAGATTGGTGTTTATTACCTGATCCCATTGCTCTTCAGACATACGCATTAAAAGTGTGTCTCTTGTAATTCCTGCGTTGTTTACCAAAACATCTACTGTTCCAAATTCTTCTACAACCGCATCAACAAGGGATTGCGCTTCATCAAATACGGATGCATCCGATTTAAATCCTTTGGCTGTTCCTCCCGAATTGCTTAATTCAGCTTCAAGAGCTTTGGCTTTCTCTTCAGAGGAAAGGTATGTAAATGCAACTTTAGCTCCTTGTTGAACACATTCCTGTGCAATTGCCTTTCCGATTCCTCTAGAAGCACCTGTGATGATAATAACTTTATTGTCTAATAATCCCATGTTCTATATATATATATATTCAAATTTACTTATTTCCTTTGTTTGAAGGCAAATATAATTAATTCCAAAAGTCCCAAGTAATGCCAAATCTAATTTGAACAGTTGGAATTGGAAAGTTGTGCATAATTTCTGTGGTATTTTCCGTCCATAAATAAGCCAGGTTTTCAGCTCTGGCAAAAAATCGAAATGAATCTAACTCAAAACCGGCAAAAACTCGAAGATCAATGTAGCCATTGTTCATTTCACCTGGATTATAAAAAGAAATAGTACTAATTGAGGGAACATAAGCCATTCTTCTGAATTTGCTTAAATAAATTGGTTCACATCCACCATATAGAATAAGTTTCTTCGCTTTAAAAACTCCACCTTTGAATGAAATTCGACTTCCAATAAAATGCATTGGAGCAAACTCGAGACCATTGGGCATTAAATTAAATACATAATAAGGGCTGGCGCTAATGAACTTATAGCTTAAGTCCAATTTAATTTTGGTTTGAAATAGATTTAATTTTGAAAATAAATCGGAACTCCATGAGTTGTTATAAAATAAATAAGGATTTTTAATGGAAATATAACTTGCACCAATATTCAATTTTTGTTTATTCCATTTAAAAGAAAACTTGCAATCAATTTGATTTCGCTGTTGCATGTTAAGGGTGTCTGGCGAATAATAATAATTGTTGGCCTGGTAATGTCTTTTATAAAGTTCGGGCAACTTAGATTCGGAATGCCACGAAAGTTTTAGCCGCAATAAATTCTTGGTGTAATTTAGTTGAATATTGTTTTCCCAACCTTTGTTTGCTCCCACAAGGTTAAAAGATGCATATTGTTCTATATCAAATGATTGAGACTTATATTTAAAGCTATTGTTTAAGTATGCTTCCACGGTATCTCGATACATGTTTGCGATGTGATAGGACCAGATATTTATACTTGGAGCAATCGTAAAAAATAGGTTTTTGCCTTTGCTATAAAAGCCGAAAGTGTTACTTAGTAAGCTTTGTTGAAGATCGTCAGTAGTGGATGCACTGTCAAAATAAATATTGTTATAGATGCCATATAAAGTGTCATTTTCATAAAATTTTCGATTGTTTAGTTCTAGAACATGCCTAGAAAATAATCCCATTTTTTTAAGTGAATCTTTTCGAAAATTGAAATAGTTTTCTTGTTTTAAATACAACAGGCGTTTTTCTTGATATGCATTTGTTTTATAGGTGCTTAATATTTCTGGTGAAAATAGATTTGCATCGGATATATTAATTACACCTCCATTGTTATTTATTAAATGTTTGGAGAATTCAAACTGAAGTAAACCGCTATAGATATTTTCCTCTTTTTTAAGCAAAAGATTTAAGCTTTGCTTTCTCCATTCGGAATTTCGAAGTAATCCATTTGCTTGTCCTCTATTAATATTTATGTTTAAAAGCCAGTTTTTCCTAAATGCTTGATAGTAATTTACTTTCATGCCCTGAAACCCTTGAGCTCCAAATGTATAAGCAAATCCAAGATGAGGAAGCGAAGTGTAGTAAATTGGCATGGCTCTTTTTTGAATAAAAAAATCAGAACCGGTATAATTGAAAAGAGAAAGAATCCCTTCACTATGCGCATTTATTTTTATTCCAGGGAAGGAAGACATTGCATATGGAGAAAATGCATCTACGCTATCTAATTCTCCGGTTACACGGTACTTGTTTGATATTGTATCTGCTTGATTTTTTAATAGATCCTGTGATTTTCCAATTTGAGGATAAATAATCCAGGGAATAATTAATATTATTCGAAGAAGTATTTTGCAAGATAATGGATTTTTACTCATTGGTTTAATCCTAACAAACATAATAAAAAAAGGGGCAAAAGCCCCTTTTAAATAAAGATAAAATAATCTTAAAGTTTGTTCATAAATACTTGAAGACCAGATTTTAGATTGGATGCCTTGTTGTCATGAATGACATTTCTTTTGGCAAGCTTATCAATCATGGCAGCAACAATAGGAAATGCTTTTTCTGCTTCTTTTTTATTAGTAAGCGCACGAAAGTTTCTAATCGCATTTCTTGTGCTTTTATGTTGGTATTTATTTCTAACACGTTTAACCTCTGTTGATCTAATTCTTTTTAATGCAGACTTATGATTTGCCATAGTATTTACTTTAATCCTGTTGGAAGCTTTTTATCGCTTCTTTTATTTAGTAGCCCATAGGAGAATCGAACTCCTGTTACCAGGATGAAAACCTGGCGTCCTAACCACTAGACGAATGGGCCAATTTATCCCCTCATTTAAAATTGGGAATGCAAATATATAGTATATTTCTATTTGAACAAATGTCCGAGAGGTTTTTTTATGAAATTTCGTGTTTAGAAGGCATTAATTGCTTCTTAATATAAAATTTAACAAACTTTTCTTTCGATATAATCAATTAGGCTATGAATAATCTTGATGTGAATTTCTTGTGCTCTGTCGGCAAAACTGCTTTTTGGAGCCCTAATTTCTATATCGCATATTTCGGCCATTTCCCCTCCATCTTTTCCGGTTAAGCCAACAATAAACATTTTTTTCTCTTTCGCTTTTTGAATGGCTTTTACGATGTTTTCAGAATTCCCAGAGGTGGATATAGCAAGAAGGACATCTCCTTTATTCCCCATTGCTTCTATAAATCTAGAAAAAACTTGTTGGTATCCGTAATCATTGCTTACACAAGAGATATAGGATGGATCTGAAATAGCAATAGCAGATAGTGCTTTTCGGTCTTCTCTATACCTTCCACTTAGTTCTTCCGCAAAATGCATGGCATCACACATGGATCCACCATTTCCACAACTGATAATTTTTTTATCGCTTTTCAGAGCACTTGCCAAAGCATCTCCAGCAGCTTGAATTTTTCGGAAATTTTCTTCTGTTGAAAATTCCTTTAATGCCAATTGCGATTCTTTAAAATGGGTTTCGATAGTATTTAATGACATACAAGAATAACTAAGTTTTTAATAGGCTAAAATACATATTTTAACTCATGTGTCTTTCCTTTTTTTCGGGATAAATATCTTCTATGATTACCATAATGCCTGTTTCTTCGACATTGCCAAACTCTGAGTTTAATGCGGTACCAAAGGTTTTCATCGATGGAGATAAATTCATGTAGATGTTAACTAGTGGAGGGATAAACTCTCCTCTTTCTCGAATGTATGCGTTCAATTTCTTAATTCCTTCAGTAAATGAAAGCCCCTTCAACTCCTCATCAAAAAGCAATTTGTTATAATTTTGCGAAATAGGATTATGAGGACTCATTAACTTTTCAGTATCTGGAAAGTAAGAATGCATAAAGTGTAGAAGAAAATCACGGCATTCAGTGTTATAGCTCGGATACATAGTTACTTTTCCAAAAAAGTAAAGATGTTTTGGGTTTATTTGAATTAATGCCCCAAGACCATCCCAAATATTGTCCAAGGCAAAAAGGCCCTTTCTTGCATTGTTGGTCCCTTGAAAATTAGGTTGAATCCAACTTCTGCCAAGTTCAATGGTGTTAGGAAGATATTGTTTTATAAAGTCATCTGAAAAGTTAAAATAGTTTGCCGTAGAAAGATGAATTTTATTATTCTCTTTATCGATTGCTTTTTCACAACAAATAAACCGATATCCTCCAATTATTTCTTCATCTTCTGGCGACCAAACAATTAATTGCTCATAACAATGTTCTCCAAAATCAGCAGCATCAACATCTATGGATTCTCCTGTACCCCCACCAGCTAATCGAAATGTTATTTCTCGAAGTCTTCCAATTTCATTCATGGTATTTGGAGAATTGTTTCCATTTATAATATAGATTTCATTGCCTCCTTTTCTTGTGTTTTTAATAAACCGTTTTTGATTTAACTCTTTTTTAAGAATTTCTTTATCAACAGCTGGTATAAGATCGTTCATGATTTATTTTTCAAGTTCGTAGAGTTTATCATAGATTAATCCTGCAAGTTGTTTGTCGTTAAGTTGAGGGTTTTCACTAGAAAGTTGGTTTAAATCAATTGGTTTTCCTACAGTAAATGTCATTTCTTTATTTTTTTGTTTATACATCTCATCAGCAAGGTACAACATTTCAATATTTGCTTTTATCCCTATTTTTTTTCTAAAGTTAGACAATCCGTAAAAGAAATTTGAAAGCTTTCCATCAATATGAATTGGAACAACTGAACGATTGTATTTCTTGCCTAATAAAACAAATGTTTTTTTCCACATAAGATCTCGGACTTTCCCTTTTTTTCTTCTGCTAACTAGGCCCGATGGAAAAATACAAACTGCTTGATCGGAGAGAAATAAATCGTCAATATTATCATGTGTTCTTTGATCATTTTTGGCATGTTTATTAACTCCCACAAATAAGTCCTTTAGGTTTTTAATATTCATTAATAAGTCATTCACGATATATTTAATATCTTTTCGTCGATGTTGGATAGCAGAAATAAAAGCGACTCCATCCATCCCACCTAATGGGTGATTCATGGCCAAAATAATAGGGCCACTTTTAGGAATATTTTCGATTCCTTTGAAGTTTACTTTTATGTTAAAATACTTAATGGTGGCATCACAAAATTCAAAATTGTACTTATCAATATTTTGGGATAGAAATAAATTCAATTTTTTTTGATGAAGAACCCGTTTTAAATATCCGATTACAAAACCCGGAAGCCATCGAAGTAATCTAGGGTTTTTACTTCGAATTAGTTCTTTTATATCAATAAACTTTTTTTCTTGGCGCTTTTTGTTTTTTCCCATGTTTCAACTAAGATAGGTTCTTTTACATATTCCACTATTTATTAGTTGGCTTTTTATTCACATTGATAGGTTGTTAACAAGTAATTTGAAGTGAATCATACGCGACTAGAACATTTTCAGGAAGCATTTTTTCAATTTCATTATGCGTTCCAAATAAATGAGAAATATGTGTTAAATATGCTTTTTGAGGCTTAATAAATTTTATAAAATTAAGCGCTTCATCTAAATTAAAATGAGAAATGTGTTGTTGAATTCGAAGGCAATTGATAATTAAAATTTTTGTTCCAATTATTTTTTTTCTCTCTTTTTCTGTGATTGTTTTAGCATCTGTGATATAAGTAAAATCATTAATCCTAAAGCCAAAAACAGGGAGTTTATAATGAAGAACTTCAATTGGAATTATTTCTATAGATTCAAATAGAATAAATGGATTATTATCTATTAAATTAAGGTTAATACTTGGTGCTCCAGGATATTTTTTTTCTGCAAAAAAATAATGAAACTCTCTGTTAAGTTGTTCCTTTACACGATTTGAGCAATAAACTTCCATTGGTTTTTTTTGAAGAAAATTAAATGCTTTTATATCGTCAAGTCCCGCGACATGATCTTTGTGTTCGTGGGTAAATAAAACTGCATCCAAGTCATTAATATGGTTTGTGAGCATTTGTTGTCTAAAATCAGGGCCAGTATCTATAATTAGTGTTTTGTTATTAATTTCTATTAAAATAGATGCTCTTAATCGTTTGTCTTTAGGGGCATCGCTTAAACAGACCTTGCATTTGCATGCAATAACTGGCACTCCTTGTGAGGTTCCCGAACCGAGTATGGTTATTTTCAAAATCTTATTTTTTTTGTTTAATAATATTTTTTGCTAAGATAATCCATGAAATAATGATCATTGTTCCACCGATTGGGGTTATTGGACCTATAATTTGAGTTGGCAGATGAATTTTATCACTAAAAGCAAGGATATAAATAGAAAAAGAAAAAAGAATAGTTCCGTAAAATGAAAATTGATAAAACCAATTTAAATTGAATTTAAACTTGTCTTGATTAAGAGCAATAATCATTAGTCCTAATCCCTGAAATAGTTGATATCTAACCCCAACTTCAAAACTTGAAATTTTCATTTCCGTTAAGTGGTTTTTTAAGGTGTGCGCTCCAAAGGCACCAAAAATAATAGCGGAAAAAATAAAAATGATTGATACAAGGAGGATCTTTTTATTCATGTGGAGATTTTAAATTAATCGTATAGTCCAAAACATCTTCCCATCCATTCCATATTCCTTGCCCACCGATGGTTGAATTATGCCAGATAAACGAAAAGTCCCCACCATAAGTTTTTACTTCTTCAAATAATTCTTGGATTCTATTTTTAGATTCTCCAATAGATAGGTTTAAGTATTCGTTCAAAGTACCATCCATGTAGACAAAAGGATGAATTGTTAAATCAGTGGTTTTATTTTCTAATAAATCAAACCATTTATGTGCTCTAGCTGTTCCAGCTCGAAATCCAGTTTGATCGGCATATCCCATAGTGTAATCTTCTTTTATCCCCATGGATATTAAGTTTTGATAGGTGATTGGGAAATTGAGTTTTAGATAATGTTGTCTGGATTTTGTAACCTCTTTGCCTATAATTGATTCCAGTCTTTCTTTTTCGTTTAGTAGGTGAAACTCATAAGAATTGGATTTGTAACTTGGATGCAATCCAACAGTAGTTTTAGAGGAGATTAATCGAATTAGTTGCTTTTGTTTGTGATTTTTATAATGGATGTTTTTGTCAAATTTCCCATATTCTCCAATTAACCAAAAAATGGTTGTATCAAACCCCTTTTCGATAATGGAATAAATTTTTTGATAGGTATTGTATGGATCAATCATTTTTCCAGACTGCACGCGTCGTCTTTTATAAATATTTTCTTGGTTTCTTTTAAGAAGATCCTTCATAATAGATAGGCTGGTCCTTATTATTCCCTTTCCTTTGTAGGCAAAGGCAATATCAATATCAAAAGTTGGCTTTATTTTAAAATTAGTTTTAATTGTTTTTTGATTCAGTTGCTTGTTACGTTTTAAATATTGAATTATAGCTTCTGCCCATCGATCACAAATTGCTTTGTCTAACCAATTAAATCTTTTTTGAACGCTATTTTTTGATTCAAATCGATTGTGTTCGTCTACATATAATGGTTCGTATTCTTCCATTCTAGATAAAACATAAAAAATACTAGAGAAAGGGTCTACAACATTATTAAATGTTAGACACTCTACATTTTCAAATCTCCCTGTTTCTAATCCATAAACTTGTATTTGATTGTCAAATATCAAATTAGATGGCTTTATATATAGCACATAGTCAAAGTTTATATTTGAATAGTTTAATTTGTTGTTTTTAGATTCTAAGAAGTGATATTTGTCACATGTTATTTCATAATTTATCCCTCTTTCCTTAAAGATAAAATCTAAGGTATACTTTAATCTTTCAGTTGTTTTTTCAGCATAGATGAGAAGCATGAGAAGAAATGGATTATATTTTTTATAACTAATACTTTAACAAAAGTAGGTATAAACAAAAAATAAATTAGTTTTGAAATAAAAAAATGAACGCAACAATTTCTACTTCCAAAGGAGACATGATCGTCGAGTTATACGAAAATGAAACTCCTGTTACCGTTGACAACTTTGTTAAACTTATTAAATCAGAGTTTTATAATGGCCTTTCTTTTCATCGCGTAATTCCTGATTTTGTTATTCAGGGGGGGTGTCCGAACTCAAGAGATGGGGCAGAAGGGATGCCTGGAACGGGAGGTCCAGGCTATTCGATCAAATGTGAAGTAAATGCAGATAAACAACACCATGATAAAGGGGTGTTATCCATGGCTCATGCCGGAAGAGATACGGGAGGCTCTCAGTTTTTTGTTTGTCATTCTAGAACCAATACAGCGCATCTTGATGGAAATCATACTTGCTTTGGAAAAGTTATTGAAGGCTTGGAGGTGATTGATCAAATAGAGCAGGGCGACAAAATCAATTCGATAAAAATTAATGAATAAAAAAAAGGGCAATTAAAAATTGCCCTTTTTTTAAATTGCTTTTTTAGTGATTATGACCATCATGGTCATGTCCCTCATGGTCATGTCCTTCATGAGATTCTTCTGCTTTAATTTCTAAAAGTTCTACTTCAAATATTAAATCGGCATTCGGAGGAATAACTCCACCAGCACCTCTTTCGCCATAAGCTAAATTTGAAGGGATAATAAAGGTGAATTTATCTCCTACAACCATTAATTGAACTCCCTCTGTCCATCCAGGGATTACTCTGTTTAATGGGAATGATGCGGGTTGTCCTCTTTTTACAGAACTATCAAAAACTTTTCCGTCTAATAGTTTTCCCGTATAATGCACAGTAACTGTTTGAGTTGCTTTTGGGTGGATTTTTCCAGCACCTTTCTTCATTACTTTATAAGCAAGTCCACTAGCAGTAACGATAGCTCCTTCTTTTATTTTTTTTAAATTCTCAGCTGCTTTCGCTTTTATTTTTTCTTCTTCTATTTTAGCTTTATTAATTCCGTTTTCAAAGGCTTTGTTTGCATCAAACTTCTTTGCCTCTTTTCCGATTCTAATGATTACCACTTTTTTCATGATATCATTTTGTTCAATTTTGTCGACAATGTCTTGTCCTTCCACAACATGTCCAAAAATGGTATGTTTCCCATCTAGCCATGGAGTTTCTTTATGAGTAATAAAAAATTGACTTCCATTGGTAGCTGGACCAGAGTTAGCCATAGATAATATTCCAGGGCCCGAATGCGTTAGAGATGTGTCAATTTCATCAGGGAATTTGTAGCCTGGATCTCCTGTGCCATTTCCATCTGGGCATCCTCCTTGTACCATAAATTCTGGAATGACTCTATGAAATTTTAATCCATCAAAAAATGGCGTTCCCATTTCTTTTTTATTATTCTTCATGCTTCCTTCTGCAAGAGAGACAAAATTACCAACAGTCATGGGGGTTTTTTCATGCTCCAATACACAAATTATTTTCCCTTTACTAGTCTCAAATTGTGCATAAAGACCTTTTGTTAATTTTTGCTGGCTTTTGCAGCTAATAGCAAGTAATGCTATAAAAAGCGTGTTTAATAGAGTTGTTTTTTTCATTATTTATTTAATTTTTGATTTTTAATTTCTTTTGTCAATTCCCCAATGCATTTTATTTCGAATAGTATCCAAAAAATTATTGTCTTCAAATTTAATGACGTTAATCATAAAATCTGCTTTTTTTATGGTAATTTTTTCTCCTTGTTTTATTCCCATCGATACCCCATCAATACTAAGTAAAAACTTCCTATTCCTTCCTTCTATACTAAGTTCTATAGGCATATGGTCAGGCACAACGAGTGGCCTTACATTTAAATTATGAGGAGCAATAGGGGTTATCATATGCACTTGGCACCCTGGAGTCACAATTGGACCTCCACAGCTTAAATTATATGCAGTAGAGCCAGTAGGGGTTGAAATAATCAATCCATCTGCCCAATAGGTGTTTAAAAAATTATGGTTAAGACTAGCGTTAACCTTAATCATAGAAGCACTGTCTTTTTTATGAATGGTTAATTCGTTAAGCGCAAAATTGTTTTTTCCAAAAAGATCATTTTCAGTCTCTACCATTAAAAGCGATCGCTTTTGAAAAACATACTTTTTATCTTTAATTAGAGATAGAGCTTCTTGGATATTATTTTTTGAGATATTAGAAAGAAATCCAAGCCTCCCTATATTTATTCCCAGCAATGGGATATTTGAGTCTTTAATGAAATTAATGGTTTTGATAAATGTCCCATCTCCACCAATACTAATAATAAGATCTGTTTCAGATTTAATATCCTCATGGGATTCAAATGTCGAATAAAGATCATTAATTTTATTTTTAGAAAGGAGTAATTTTTTTAAGTTTTTTTCAAGCAATACCGTCCAGCCAAAACTTTCTAAAACAGAAATAACTTCCATAAACGTTTGGCTTGTTGATTTGTTAACTTTTCTACCAAATATAGCAACCTTCATGTTTAAAATTTAAGGTAATTCATTAACACATCGTAACGCCATTGAATATCATTTTCATGAGTTTTAGCTTGAAAAGAAGCCTTAACAGTATAGTCATACCTTTCAAAAGATCGCATGATTCTAGTAAGATCAAGTTGATTTATCTTTAAGGTGACTTCTAGTTTTTTGGAATCGGATTTACTAAATATATAAGAACTAAGAATTTTGGCGTTTTCACTTTCAATAATTTGTGCTATTTGAGACATCGAATAATCAATAGCATTGCACTCAATTACTAAAATACCCCCCTCTTCTTTCATGCTGTTTGTAGAAGCAAGATGGTGAAGTAATTCATGGCTTGAAATACAACCTAAATAGGCTTCTTGGTCATTTAAAATTGGAATTACAGTCACTTTGGCAGCTGCCATTTTAGAAAGAACTTCGTATACATGAACAGAAGAGTTTACATATAAACGAGGAAGGTGATCAAATAAGACATCTAGAGTTTCTTTATCGTCCAATCGATCAAGAATATCGGATTCTGAAAGCAGCCCAACAAAGTTTCCATTTTTGAGTACCGCCAAGTGAGAGACTTTAAATTCCTCCATCCAAATCATTGCTTTTTCTCCCGAATCTGTATGAATTAGAGGGGGTATATTGTCCGATATTAAATCAATTGCTTTCATATTTAAGACCAAATTACAAATTTAGTACTGAAGTTTGTATTTTTGTACTACCAAAAACGTGCCGAAAGATGACGAAGTTAAGTGTCAATGTGAATAAGATTGCTACAATTAGAAATGCTAGGGGTGGTAAAACCCCTGATATTCTAGAAGTTGCACGTTTGTGTGAAAATTTTGGAGCGGATGGCATAACGGTTCATCCGAGACCAGATCAACGACATATTACTACAGAAGATACTCGCCAACTATCTAAATGTGTAACGAAAGAATTTAATATTGAAGGGTATCCCAATCAAAGGTACCTTGATTTCATTAAAGAATTAAAACCAGATCAGGCAACATTAGTGCCTGACTCTCCTAATGTTATAACGTCAAATCAAGGATTGGATACGATAAAAAATCAAGATTTTTTAAAAAAAACTATTTCAGAAATTAAATCTTTTAGGTCAACGGTATCATTATTTATTGCGCCAGACAAAAAACTTATTGAATATGCGTTTAAGGCTGGTGCCGATAGAATAGAGTTGTATACAGGTCCTTATGCAGACCTTTATTCTCAAAATAGAGAAAAAGCGATCAAAGAATTTAAGTCTGCAGCGTTATTTGCAAATGAACTTGGTATGGGGGTTAATGCAGGACATGATCTCAATTTAGTAAATTTGTCTTGGCTTATAATGAACATTCCTTTTTTAAATGAAGTTTCCATAGGCCATGCATTAATTTCTGATGCGCTATTTTTTGGATTAGAAAATACGGTTCAGATGTATATAAATGAAATTGAAAAAGGAACAAATAATATTGAAAATTAAAAATAAATGGTAGATAAAATTAAATTTGGAACTGATGGTTGGAGAGCTATTATAGCAAAGGAATTCACTGTTGAAAATGTCGCAAGAGTTAGCCAAGCATCGGCTACATGGTTAACAAACCAACCGATAGAAAATAAATCGGTTATTATTGGCCATGACTGTAGATTTGCTGGAGAGCTTTTTATGGAAACTTCCGCAAAGGTTTTTCTTTCTATGGGAATCAAGGTATATATGGCAAGAGGATTTGTTTCTACGCCAATGGTTTCTTTAGGAGCCAGGAAATTTAACTGTAGAATTGGTGTTGTTTTAACAGCTAGTCATAACCCTCCTTCCTATAATGGTTTTAAATTAAAAGCAGATTTTGGAGGTCCTCTTCAGCCAAATTATATTAAAGAGATCGAAGATATTATTCCAGATTCCTCAAATAAATCATTTAATGATATAGATCTTGATCTTGAAGAAAAAAATGGAAATTTAGAAATTGTAGATTTGGAAACAATTTATTGTGATCATGTTCGAAATTCTTTTGATTTAGATGCAATTCGAAACTCTGGATTAAACCTTGTTTATGATGCGATGTATGGAGCAGGTCAACGAGTGATTTCACAACTTCTACCTGATGTTTCTTTATTGCATTGTGAACATAATCCTTCTTTTGATGGACAGGCTCCTGAGCCGATTGCCAAAAATTTAAAAGAACTAGAAGCATATATAAAAGATAGGGGAGACGTTGACTGTGCTTTAGCTACAGATGGAGATGCCGATAGAATAGGAATGTATAATGGAAAAGGAGAATTTATTGATTCCCATCACATTATATTATTATTAATTCATTATTTAGCTAAATACAAAGAAATGTCAGGAATGGTTGCAACGGCATTTAGCGTTACCCCAAGAGTGGATCAGTTATGCAAGCATTATGGATTTGAGCAAAGAGTCACCAAAATTGGTTTCAAAGAAATCGCTTCCATTATGGTTGAAGAAGATGTGTTGATAGGAGGGGAGGAGTCTGGAGGTATTGCTGTTAAAGGCCATATACCTGAAAGAGATGGCATATGGATGGGATTAATTATATGGGAGTTTATGGCAAAGTCAGGAAAAACACTAGACGAGCTGATTTCGGAAGTGTATGAGTTGGTCGGAGAGTTTAAATTTGAAAGAAATGACTTGCACATAACAGAAGATTTAAAACAGAAAATCATTGATAATTGTGCAGCAAATAATTACGATAGTTTTGGTCCATATAAAGTAAAGGAATTAAAAACAATCGATGGGTATAAATATTTCTTTGATGACGAGCGATGGCTAATGATAAGACCTTCTGGAACAGAACCCGTTTTAAGAAATTATGCAGAAGCACCAACTTTGGAGGAGGTACGTGAAATATTAAAACATTGTCAACAAACGATAACTAACTAAAAATAAGAATGTTGGTAATGTAAAAAAAAAAGTAGAAATTTGTAAAAAACAAACATAGTTTATGTCGGATCATAATAATGAAATTTATTCAACAGCCGTAAGAGCAGGAAGAAGAACATATTTTTTTGATGTTAAAGCAACACGAGGAAATGACCTCTATTTAACCTTAACAGAAAGTAAAAAATCTACTTCTGAGGATGGGTATGAAAACTACCAAAAACATAAAATATTCTTATATAAAGAAGATTTTGAAAAGTTTAAGGATGGCTTTGAAGACGCATTAAATAAAATTGAAGAGCTTCGTTCAAGTGGCGATTACGCAGAATAAATTCAGTCTAATAGAGCATTAATTTCTTCAATTATTTTTTCAGCTAATTTATCGGCTTTTACTTTGCTGGCACTTTCTGAATAGATTCGGATAATTGGCTCTGTATTACTTTTTCTCAAATGCACCCACTCCTTGTCAATGTATATTTTGACTCCATCGGTTGTGTCGACTTCTTCCATGCTATATTTTTTAGCCATTTTTGAAAGAATTTCATCCACGTTAATTTCTGGGGTAAGTTGAATTTTATTTTTTGAGATACAATAGGTAGGATAACTATCTCTAAGTTCCGTTGTTTTACATTTTTTATGAGCAAGATGACTTAGAAGCAATGCAATGCCAACTAATGCATCTCTGCCATAATGTAGTTCTGGATAAATCACCCCACCATTTCCTTCTCCACCAATTACAGCATTTGTTTTTTTCATGGCATTTACGACGTTAACTTCTCCCACAGCCGATGCAGTGTATTTTTGACCATGTGATTCTGTAACATCTCGCAAGGCACGTGTAGAAGATAAATTGGAGACTGTTGAGCCTGGATTATGTGTTAAGATATAATCTGAAACAGCAACAAGCGTGTATTCTTCACCAAACATGCTTCCATCTTCACAAACAAGTGCTAACCGGTCTACATCCGGATCGACGCATATTCCAAGATCGGCCTTTTCTTTTTGAACCAATTTTGATAAATCGATCAAGTGTTCTGGTAGTGGTTCTGGATTGTGAGGGAAAATACCATTTGGTTCACAGTAAAGTTCAGTTACTTTTTTAACTCCTAAGGCTCTTAATAGTTCTGGAATAAAAATCCCACCGGTAGAGTTTACTGCATCTATAACTACTGAAAAATTAGCCTCTTTAATTGCCTGAACATCTACTAAAGGAAGATTGAGAATTAGATTGATGTGTTTTTGAAGGTATGAATTGTCTAGGATTATTTTCCCAAGGTCATCTACTTCGGAGAAAGTAAATTCCTCCTGATCTGCTATCCGTAAAATTTCTTGTCCATTTTCTCCAGAAATAAATTCTCCTTTTTCATTAAGAAGTTTAAGAGCATTCCATTGTTTAGGGTTATGACTTGCTGTAAGTATAATTCCGCCGTCTGCATTTTCAATGGGCACTGCTACCTCTACTGTTGGAGTCGTAGATAAGCCCAAATCTATAACGTCTATTCCCAATCCAGTTAATGTATGGCAAACAAGATTACTAATCATTTCACCTGATATTCTAGCATCTCTACCTATGACAACTTTAAGCTTATTTTTTTTTCGATTAGTTTTTATCCAACTTCCGTATGCCGCAGCAAATTTAACCGCATCTAACGGCGTTAGTCCATTTCCTGTTTTTCCACCTATTGTTCCTCTGATTCCAGAGATAGATTTAATTAAAGTCATTTACTTATTGTTTTTTTCTTTAATGCAATCATCTTTAAGCAAGATATAGCACATTCTGTTCCTTTGTTTCCATGTTTACCACCAGCTCGATCAATAGATTGCTGTATGTTGTTATCGGTAAGAACACAAAAAGAAACCGGTTTGTTGTATTTTAGTCCAACTTGCATAATTCCTTCTGTAGCTCCTTGACATACATAATCAAAATGCTTGGTTTCTCCTTTAATTACGGTGCCAATAGCAATAATTCCATCTACTTCGATACTTTCAAAAACAAATTGAGCTCCTAAAGGAAGTTCAAAGGTTCCAGGAACATTAAATACTTCTATGTTTGAGGAGTCTACTCCATTATCGATTAAGGTGTCAATTGCTCCTTTTTGAAGTTTGGAAGTGATTTCAGAATTCCAATCGGAAACAACAATGCCAATTTTGTATTGCTTGATATCGATGTAATCTTCTTTTTGATACGCTGAAAGATTACGATTAGCGGTTGCCATTTATTTTACTTTAGTTTTAGAGGCTTTTGCAATGTGTTTATCGATGTTTTCCTTTTCAAAGGATCGGTAACTTGCTTTTATCTTTTTGTAAAGATCAGAAGCTTCTTTAAAATTATTTAATTTCTCAGCACATTTGGCAGCTTTAAATAAATACCTCGGAGAGGTGAAATCGTTTCCTTCATTTAGCTCTGCAGCTTCTAGATAATAATCATAAGCTTTCGAATATTTTTTTAAATCCGAATAACAATCTCCTGTAAGACCAATTTTAAAACAGCTCAAATAGGTGTCTGAAAAATCGGTCTCTTCCAAAATAGAAATTGCTTTTTGAAATTTCCCTTTTTTCATGTATTGTCTAGCTAGAATAAATTTAGCAATCTCAGCTCCATCTTTTCCATCGTATTTATTAATAACCTTATTTAGTTCTTTAATAGCTGGGTCTGGAATGGTGTCATTAACTGCAAAATTTAATCCCTTCCAATAAGCGGTTTTAGATTTTTCATTTTCAGGTTTGAAAATAAATTGATAATAACTCAAATAACCTAAGCCAATAATTAAAGCAACGCTTAAAACATAGCTAGCTATTTTAAACTTTTTATCGTTTTTAAAACGATTTGATATATTTTCTTTAATAGCGTTAAAAGATAAATCTTCCATTTCAGACAAGTATTTTAGAGTGCAAAAATAGTTTTTTTTTATGAAAAAAATAGTTTATAATTTTCAATAGTTTTATTTAAAACTTATTCTTCAGTAATCAGAAATTCAGTTCTTCTATTTTTGGCACGATTACTTGCATTTGAATTTGAGAATTTAGGCATCGATTCTCCATACCCTTTTGCGGTGATTCTATTTTGTTTAATCCCTTTATCAATAAGGTGTTTTCTAACTGCATCAGCCCTATTTTGAGATAAAACTTGATTTCTTTCACTTTCCCCTATATCATCGGTATGTCCTTGAATTTGAATCTTTAAGCTTTTATTTTCTTTAAGAAATCGAATAAATCCATTTAAAATAATTTTTGAATTTCTAGTTAATTCAAAAGAGCGAGATTCAAAATAAATGTTTTCTAAAATTTGAACTTGATCTTTGTATGTTTTTTTTATTTGCAGTTCTTTTTTTTGTTTAAATTCTCCACTTATTAATTCATCAGCTTTAATAAGTTCATTATCAAATAAATGTCCTTTTTTGTTAACACTTAATAAGACATCTTGTAAATCAGATACTTTAACTGCAGCAGAAAATTTGCCATCATTTCCATTGACTCTAATTTTTGAGACTTCTCCACTTTCTAAATAAGTTAATTCTATATTGGTATTTGCTAATTCATCGCCACTGTCATTTTTTAAGTCTCCCGAAATAATAACAACTTCTTTTGGACGAGCTTGTTCATATAGTTCAAATTCATAAATATTCCAATTCCCTTTTGTTTTAGATGAATAATATGCTTTTTTACCATCTGTAGAAACAAATAAACCAATTTCATCCCCTATAGTATTTATTGGAAAACCAATATTTTTTGGTTTACTCCACTTGTTTTCTTCCAGTTTTCGAATATAAAAAATGTCTAATCCTCCTATTCCTTTTCGATAACTTGATGTTGTTGAAACAAAATACAATGTTTCTCCATCTTGATGAAAAAATGGACTTTTATCTTTTCCGGCTGTATTAATAAGGTCAAAAGGTTTCGCTTGTCCCCAATCTCCAGTGGAATCTCTTTGAACAATGTAGATGTCATTATCTCTGGATTCCGCTCTAGTTGAAGTGAAAAACATGGTTTGTCCATCTGCAGATAAACATGGTTGCCCTTCCCATCCATCTTTAGTATTTATTTTAGGACCAAGATTGATTAATGGGGTCCAAGTATAATTATTTCCATCCTCGCTTCCATTTCTTTTATAAGTTGTACTATATAAATCACAATTTAAGTAATCGGATCCGTGTACTTTTTCTTTTTTACATGCACAAATAATCATTTCTTTGTTGTCTACAGACATTGTTGCAGCTCCGTAATTGGAAAATTCTCCTTGATTAAATGGCGAATCAAAGGGTTTCCCGTTTGTGAAATTCGTTGCTTTGTTTTTTCGATAGGAGTAAGTAAATTCTTCTACCATATTTCCTTTTATATCACCATAGCTTCTTCGATCTAACTTTCTTGTAAAAAACATTAATTTGTTATCTGGGGATAGCATGGGGAAATATTCTTGATTTATAGAGCTAACATTCTCCACTATTTTGGGTTCAAATGGAACTTTGTTTTTATACAAAAAGACTTCTTCCTGAATCTTATCCATAAGAACTAGAAAGTTTTTTTTAAGGGATTTGTAATCGGAACTTTTATGAATAAATTCGTTTTCATGTTCTATAAATTGTTCCATCCATTTTATAGATTCTTCTCGTTTTTCTTTTTCAAGAAAGAATAAAGCTAGTTTTAAAGAAACGTCTGAAGAATAATTCGGACAATATTCATGACATTTTAATAACAAAGGAATAGATTTTCTTTTTAGTTGGAGTCCGGGTCCTGGATTTGCTTGGGTTTGTAATAAATGATTAGCTTCTTTTTCAAAAGTATTAGCATATTCAAAGAATAACGACGCATTTTCCGGTGCGCTTTTTTTTGCTTTTTCAAAGAGCTTTATTTTTTTAAGTAATGTTTTTTCTTTTTTTGCTTTCTTGATTACTTTTTTGATTTTCTTACTTGGTTCTTTACAATTAGATTCCTCAAAATCTTGTCCAAAACAAAAAACGTTTAGACTTAAATAAATTATTAGTAGAATGTTATTTAATAAAGGGCTATTCAAAAAAATCATTGTCAATCTATTTATAACGAAAAACAAAATAAAAGTTACGTTTTTTTACTAGTATTCCCTTTAAAAAGCCAATCTGTCAATAACCCGACATTATGTCACTTTTTTCAGACATGGTACGATGATTGAAATAGGAGATAAAAAAATCTAATTAATATGAAAACAGGTCAAATAAATGTACAAACGGAAAATATTTTTCCTATCATTAAAAAGTTTCTTTATTCAGATCATGAAATTTTCTTACGTGAATTGGTTTCTAATGCAGTGGATGCTAGCCAAAAGATTAAAGTATTGGCAGCGAATGGAGAATATAAAGGCAAAGTTGGAGATTTAAAAGTAGAAGTGCTTTTAAATAAAGAAGAAAAAACAATCACTATAAAAGATTCTGGAATTGGAATGAACGCGGAAGAGATTGATAAATATATCAATCAAATAGCATTTTCTGGAGCAGAAGAATTTGTCGAAAAATATAAAGGAAAAGAAGGTTCTGAGCACATTATTGGTCATTTTGGTTTGGGATTTTATTCTGCTTTTATGGTTGCCGATAAAGTGCAAATAAAAACATTATCGAGACACGATAACTCGAAAGCGGTTCAATGGGAAAGTAATGGATCTCCAGAATTTACACTAACTGAAATTGAAAAGTCGGATCGAGGTACAGAAATAGTATTGCATATTGCAGAGGATTCCAAAGAGTTTTTAGAAAAAGAAAGAATATCTGGTATTTTAACTAAATATTGTAAATTCCTACCTATTCCAATCATTCACGGAACTAAAACAGAATATATAGATTCTCCTGAAGGAGAAAAAGACGATAAAGGAGAAATTAAAAAAGTCTCTATTGAGGTGCCAAATCAATTAAACAATGTAAAGCCTGCTTGGTCAAAAACCCCAAAAGATTTAAAACAAGAGGATTACGATGGCTTTTATAGAGAATTGTATCCGATGAGTTTTGAGCAACCTTTATTTCATATTCATTTAAATGTGGATTACCCATTTAACCTAACCGGTATTTTATATTTCCCTCGATTAAAAGAAAACATTGAGGTTCAAAGAAATAAAATAAACCTTTATTCCAATCAGGTTTTTATTACCGATAGCGTAGAAGAAATTGTCCCTGAATTTTTAACTTTACTTCATGGAGTTATTGATTCTCCAGACATTCCATTAAATGTTTCTAGATCCTATTTACAAAGCGATTCAAATGTGAAGAAAATATCTTCTCACATTACAAAAAAAGTGTCAGATAAATTAGCATCGATGTTTAAAAAGGATCGTAAAGATTTTGAATCTAAGTGGGATGATCTTCAAGTATTTGTTCAATATGGAATGTTGTCTGAAGAAAAATTTTCAGAGAAAGCTTCTAAATATTCTTTATTAAAAAATACGGAAGGGGATTATTTCACTTTGGAGGAATATCAAGAAAAAATTGCTCCTACTCAAACCGATAAAGAAGATAAGGTAATTTGCTTGTATACAAATGATTTAGAAGGACATTATTCGTATGTTAAAGCGGCAAAGGATAGGGGTTATGATGTTATTGAACTTCAAGGACCTTTGGCTTCTCATTGGATTTCTAAGCTCGAACAAAGTAATGATAAAATGAGTTTTGCTAGAGTAGATGCGGATACTTTAGATAAATTAATTAAAAAGACGGATGAAATTCCATCTAAATTATCTAAAGAAGAGGAAGAAAAATTAAAGGAGATATTTGAGGATTGTGTGAATAAAGAAAAATTTACGATTCAGTTTGAAAGTTTATCTGCTGAAGAAGGTCCTGTTATGGTAACTCAACCCGAATTTATGCGCCGAATGATGGAGCAGCAAAAATTAGGTGGAGGAGGAATGATGGGAGCTTTTCCTGAAATGTATAACATGATTGTTAATGCGAACCATCCAAATGTAATTGCTGTGTTGTCTAAAAGAGGAAAAAACAAAAAAAATACAGCAAAAACCATGACCGATCTTGCGTTGTTATCAAATGGCATGTTAAAAGGTCAAGACTTGAGTAAGTTTATTGAAAGAACAGTAGGACTTATTAATTAATATTATTTAACTTAAAGGGGAGGAAGCTCCCCTTTTTTAATTTTAGCTATTGTATCGAATTATTTTTGCCATAGGAGGCTTTTTACTGTTTAGAACAATTTGGGGTTTTCTTATAGGATTGTTTATTGGAGGTTTTTTTGATGTGGATCAAAAAAGAAAAGGAGCAAGAGGATCTGGAATGAATTCTGAAGATTTATTTAGCTTTTATCAAAGCCGTTCCTCCAACCTAGACATAATAACAATGTTAATGGCGTTATCAGCATCTGTTATGAAGGCAGATGGAAAAGTGCTTCGTTCAGAATTGAATTATGTAAAATCTTTTTTTCAAACTCAATTTGGCGGCCGTTTTCATGCAAATCATCTTCAGGTTCTTAAGCGATTTTTAGATTCAAATACAATTCCTTTAGAACAGATATGCCAAGACATTAAATATCGAATGCAGCCAGAAGTTAGGCTGCAACTTATACATTATTTATTTGGTATAGCTAAAGCTGATGGAGTAGTTTCTAATTCAGAAATATCTCAAATACAAAGAATATCTGCTTTATTAGGAATTCCACCCATAGAATTTGATAGCATTAAAAACATGTTTTATAGAAACGTTGATTCGGACTATAAAATTTTAGGAATTAATTCGAATGCCACCGATGAAGAACTAAAAAAAGCCTATCGAAAAATGGCCATTAAATTTCATCCAGATAAAGTTGCATCTATGGGAGAGGAGTATTTAAAAGGAGCTAAAGAAAAATTCCAACAGATACAAGAAGCTTATGAAGCAATCAAAAAAGAAAGAGGTTTAAAATAAGTTAATCTCGTCCTCCAAGCAATCTTAATAAAGATAAGAAAAGGTTTACAAATAGGATGTAGAGTTGAAGTCCACCAATTAAGGATAGTTTTGATCGTTGTTCTGGACTCATGCTAGTGTCGTGAGAAACTGCTTTTAATTGTTGCATGTGATATGCCGTTAATCCAGTGAAAACAAAAACGCCAAGAATTGAAATTATAAAATCCATGGTTTCCCAACCGATAAATAAATTGACAATACTTGCTATAAAAATCCCAATAAAAACCATATAAAGTAGACTTCCAAATTGGGTTAGATCTGTTTTTGTGGTATAACCAAGAATGGCCATGGCAGCAAAGGCCCCTGCAGATACAAAAAATGTGGAGGCAATAGAACTAATGCTGTAAACCAAAAAGATAGAGGAAATGCTAAGTCCCATCAACGCCGAATACGCAATAAAAAGAAGTAGCAAGGTGTTCATGGATAGTCTTTCATATCCCCATTGAATAAGTAAAGCAAGGCCTATTGGAGCAAATGCAACAATGTAAAAAACTGGCGAGATGCCTCCAGAATTGAAAAAATATTCCCCAATAAACTCGGGTGTTCCACAAGTATATGCAACAATACCAGAAAGTGAAAGGGCACCAAACATATAACTATAAACACTCTTGAAAAAGTCACTTGAAATGTCTTTGGCAAAGCTTCCTTCTTGTTTTAAAAAATCGTTCATGTTATTGAGATAATAAGTTATTTTACTAAGTTAATAAATTCTTTTCGTGTTGAATCATTTTCTAGAAATATGCCAGTAAATGCACTAGTAGTAGTGGTTGCGTTTTGTTTTTGAACTCCTCGCATTTGCATACACATGTGTGCGCAATCCATCACAACAGCAACCCCTATTGGATCTAAAGTTCTTTCAATACAGTCTCTAATTTCAATACAAAGTCTTTCCTGAACTTGTAATCTTCTTGCATAGGCATCAACCAC
>JAQWKT010000065.1 GCA_029247685.1 Crocinitomicaceae bacterium
AGTGGCATTATTGGATTTAGGAGTAAAAAGAAGTATTATTTCTTGTCTAACGGCTAGAAAATGTCAAGTAAAAGTATTTCCATTAAATGTTGATCTTAAAGAATTAGAATCCTACAATCCCGATGGATTTATGCTTTCCAATGGCCCTGGAGATCCATCAGCTATGAAAGATACGGTTTCATTAGTGTCTAAAATAGTGGAAACAAAAAAACCCGTTTTTGGCATTTGCCTAGGGCATCAAATATTGGCATTAAGCCAAGGTTTAATGACTGAAAAAATGTTTAATGGCCATAGAGGAATTAATCATCCGGTGAAAAACTTAAAAACTGGAAAAGGGGAAATAACTTCTCAAAACCATGGATTTGTTTTATCTGAGTCTTCATTTGAAAATATTAATAATGTTAGAATAACTCATCGGCATCTAAATGACGATACTATTGCTGGAATAGAGTTAACAGACAAACCTGCATTTTCAGTTCAATATCACCCTGAAGCATCTGCTGGTCCTCATGATTCAAGATATCTTTTTGATCATTTTGTCGAAAATATGAAAATTTATAAAAACAAAAAATGAGTTATATAAAAAGAATTCATGCAAGACAGATTTTGGATTCAAGAGGAAATCCAACGGTTGAAGTTGACGTGTTAACCTCCAATGGACTTATTTCTCGAGCGGCTGTTCCTTCAGGTGCATCTACAGGGATTCATGAAGCGGTTGAACTTCGAGATAATAATCCCTCTATTTATATGGGTAAAGGAGTTCTTTCAGCGGTTCAAAATGTTAATGAAAAAATAAGTGCAGCTCTTTTAGGGCTTTCTGTTATTAATCAAAAAGAAATAGACAAAGTTTTATTAGAACTTGATGGAACAGCGAACAAATCGAACCTTGGTGCAAACGCAATTCTAGGCACATCACTTGCTGTAGCCAAAGCAGCTGCACAGGAATCTGGAATGGGATTGTATAAATACGTTGGTGGCTCTGAGGCGGTTACGATGCCAGTGCCAATGATGAATATTCTTAATGGAGGCTCTCATGCGGATAACTTGATTGACATTCAAGAATTTATGGTAATGCCTTTTGGTGCCAATACGTTTAGTGAAGGTCTTCGATGGGGTACAGAAATTTTTCATCATTTGAAATCTGTTTTAAAGGAAAAGGGTTTTTCGACAAATGTTGGTGATGAAGGTGGTTTTGCTCCTAATTTAGGCTCTAATGATGAAGCTATTGAATATGTAATAAAAGCAATTGAAAAAGCAGGTTTTAGACCAGGAGAGGATGTTTATATTGCTCTTGATGCAGCTGCTTCTGAGTTCTATAATAAAGAAAAAGACATGTATTTCTTTGAATCCACAAAAGAAGAGTTGTCTTCTTCGGACTTGGTTTCATTTTGGAAAAAATGGTGTGAAAAATATCCGATTATTTCTATTGAGGATGGATTGGCTGAAGATGATTGGAGTGCATGGAAATTATTAACAGAAGAATTAGGTGAAAAAGTTCAACTAGTAGGAGATGATTTATTTGTTACAAATACACAACGTCTTCAGCGAGGAATTCAAGAAGGTATAGCAAATTCTATTTTAGTTAAAGTGAACCAAATTGGTTCTTTAACAGAAACAATAGAAGCTGTTCAGATGGCAACCAAAAACAATTATACTTCGGTTATGAGTCATCGAAGTGGAGAAACGGAGGATAGCACTATTGCTGATCTTGCTGTTGCACTTAATACAGGTCAAATTAAGACTGGTTCAGCATCTAGAAGCGATAGGATGTCAAAATATAATCAATTGTTAAGAATTGAAGAGGAATTAGGAGACAATGCTGTTTACCCAGGAAAAAGCCTTCGTTTTTTAAAATAATTAGTGACTGGAGTTATCATTTTTAAATGACAAAAAGTGAATTAAGAATTATAGTAAAACAAAAGAGATTATTACTGAAAAAAAATCAGGTTGATCAGCTTTCTATTAAATGTTTTTCTAATTTATTATCCAAGTTCACTTTTAAAGAAAAAAACATAGGTATTTTTTTTCCTATAACAAATTCGAATGAACCAAATACTTTTTTGTTTTATGAGGAATTGATTAAGTTAGAATCCAATGTTTTTTTACCGGTTGTAGATTTCGCTTCTTTGAGCATGGATTTTTATTTACCCAATTCTATCTCCAATCTTAATATTTCAAAATATGGCGTTCCTGAACCACAATCCATAAATAAAATTAACCCAAAAAAACTAGATGTTTTGTTGGTTCCACTTTTAGCTATTGATAAGAATGGATATAGAGTAGGTTATGGAAAAGGGTTTTATGATCGCTATATCCCAAGATGCTCAGGGGAGATTACCACCATTGGAATTAACCTTTTTGAAGATGTTTATGAGATATTGGACTTGAGCAAAAATGATGCACCTTTAAAATATTGCGTTACACCAAGTAATATAAAGCATTATCTTTAATTTATTTTAGATAGTTGTCATAGAATTCATGCACAAACATGCTTGTGCCATCAACTTGAATTTTTTGACTTCTAACAGAAGATAAAAAACGTAACAAAACCATTCTTGTTTTCTCGTTATTATCAATCATTGTGATTTTAGCAATTTTAGTAGCATCGTCATAATCCACAGAAAAATAACTAGGATAGTAAGCTGCAGATTTTGCTACATCTTCTTTTGAAGCTTTTGGGTGAATAGTGAAATAATAAATTCCGTTTTGTTTCGACTTTTTTAATTCCATTTTACTTTGTGCAATGGTTATATTTTCAGTTTGACTCAAAGTCATGGAAAAAGAAACAAAAAAGAAAAATGTAATAAGAGACAATAATTTTTTCATAAGTAAGGTTTAATTAAAATAAAGACGAAAAATAAATTAATCGGTTGTATGTTTATTTATTAAAAGCTAATTTAAGCTATTATTTTTATAAATGGTCATATAAATTTTAAATGTAACGGAGAATCTTGTGTCAAAATTAAAGAGTTTTCATTCCAAAGGATTAATTGAAGTAGGTTGTGATGAGGCCGGTAGGGGTTGCTTGTCTGGGCCTGTTGTTGCGGCATCGGTGATATTACCAAAAAATTTTTCAAACTCTATGTTAAATGATTCCAAAAAACTTTCAGAAAAGCAACGCTTAATTCTAGAGCCTTTAATTAGAGAGAAGTCTATAAGTTGTGAAGTGGGAATCGTTATGGAGGATGAAATTGATAAGATTAATATTTTAAATGCTAGCTTTTTAGCAATGCATAGATCGTTAAGAAAACATACGGTTTTATTTAATCATATTTTAGTAGATGGCAATAGGTTTACTTCTTTTGAGAAAATCATGCACACCTGTATTGTTGGTGGAGATGCAAAATTTATGTCGATTGCTGCAGCATCTGTGATTGCTAAAAATTTTCGAGATAGATGGATGCAAAACATTCATAAAAAATTCCCAGAATATGCTTGGGATAAAAACAAGGGGTATCCAACCAAAGCACATCGAGAAGCTATTTTTAAACATGGTGCAACCAAATACCATCGTAAATCATTTAATCTACTTGGTGATTTAACTCAATTTAATCTTTTTTCATAAACATGAAAATGTTAATTCAATTGTAGTTTTTGCTGTTATTTTAATAGAAAGGTTGCTTATTTTTGTGTTTACTTATATAAAATGTTTAAATCTTTTGTTTTAATTTTTAGTCTTTGCTGTTCTATTTGGACCGGTTTTTTAGTAAATGATTTAACAAAACAAAAAATAACACTGCTTCCTGAATCTGTTTTTTCATTGCAAGATGGCTCTGTATTTATTATAAATAATCCGAAACAATTTGAATGGGGAAGAGTTCCTTTTTCGACGATTAAATCCAATGAAATTAAACTTAAATCCTTGCTCCCTGTTTTAAATAACAATTTCGCACTATATGTTAGTGAAAAAAGGCCATTAATATTAATACAATCAAAAAAAAACTGGGATGAAGTACTATTGAAAAAAGTTTTTTCAGAGGCAAATATTCAAATTCGTAAAAAAAACAATAATAAGTGGGAGATTGAGGAATACGATGCGGAGATTAAAAATAAAAGGTTGTTGTTATATAAAGAGCTTCCGAAATATTCTAAAGGGACATTTAACTCTTCATTAATAGACACCTATTCTTCATGTTCACGAGTCCTTTTTTCAAAAGAGGATTATAAAATAAAAGATTATTATTTAAGAAATGGAAGGTTGATTGAATATAAAACGACAAAGAACAAAAAAAAAATTCATAAGCCAGTAAATGATTTAGAAATTTTTTCTGGAATAATCCCTAACAAAGCTCAAGATTATTGTTTTCATGAGTTGTCTTATTTGAAAAATACAGATTTGACATTTTCAAATTCTGTAATATCAAAATATGTTAAAACGGGGCTTATTAGTTTTATTTTGGGAAAAGAAAAAATTTTAGTTTTTGATTATGAAGATAATATGGAGCCATTAGAAAATTTAAAAGAACATTTTTCAATGAAAAATTCAAATTCATCAAAAGCATTCTTTAAGAACCTTCCTATTTCAGAAAAATTAGATCTTAAAAAAGAAAACATTTATTTGTGTGCTAAAAATAATTTTGCATTTATCTCCTCTTCCTCTACAGCTATAGATAATGTTTTAACAGAAATAAGTCTATCTAATACATGGAGGTTTAATGAAAAAGAAATGAAGAAAATCACCATGGATATGCCAAAATCAGTTAACTTCCGAAGTTTAAAAGAGCTTACATTTGGCTCGATTTCTTTTATAGCAAACAAAAAATTATCTACAAATGTATCTCTTTGGACAAAACAACAGTATTTAAACTCTGACTTAAATTATAGTTCATTTTCTAGTGACGATAATATAGTGGATTTTATCACCTACGATGGCCCTGGAAATATTGTTTTTTTAACTAATAAAGAAATTGTTGGTATTCGTGGGGGAAAGGTATTGTGGAAAAAAGCATTAAATGGAAGAATAATAGGGGGGATTGAAAAAATACCAAATTCTACTTCTTTAAAGGATTATTTCAAGGTTACTACAACCAATCAAGTACATGTTTTAAATTTAAATGGAACTTACATAACTAACTTTTTATTAAAGACCAATCAATCTGATTATTCTGGTACTGGTGCGTTTTATAGATGGAATAATAAAAATTATTTTGCAACCACCACCTTTTCAAATAAATTACTTGTTTATAACCATTCGGGTTCATTATATAAAAATATAACTCTTCCAAGTTTTGACGATTGGAATCAAATAGATGTCTATGCGAAATCTTCTACCATTTATGCTGCGGTTTACGGAGCAAAAAAGGCTTTGGTTTTAAATTTAGATCTCTTAAAAGTTGTAGACACAATTAATGTAATGAATTCCCCGAAGATAATTAATTGGCGAAATGGAACTAGAAGTATAGGGATTGATTCATCAATTGTCAAAATAGTGGATGAAAATGGATCATTTAAATCTTTAAATGTTACTGCTTCACAAATAATGGGTGTTTATGGAAATGGTACTAGCGCATTAATCCTTGTTAAGGATAGCAATTATATTAAACTAATTGATTTAACAGGGGCTATATTGCTTAATAAAGATTTTTCTAATCAAACCAGCAATGCAATAAGTGCCTCCTATGATATTAATAGTAATGGAGAAAAATTTATTTCTTTTGTAGATGGAGTTGAGAACAATGTATATTTGTATGATGGAAAAAATCAACTTTATCCTAAAAGAATTATGAGAGGGCAAAAAAAAGTGTATCTTTCACACTTCTCTGATAAAGAGATCTACTTAACAACCATTTTAGACAATAAGATTTTACAATACATTATAGAAAAATAACGAGAATGAATAAATCAATTACTTTAATCCCTTTTTTAATTTTTATTTTACTTGCTAACTCTTTTAAATCTCAAAATTATCTTGGGATACATTCCAGTAATTATGCAGGAGTTATGGGTACAGATCTTCAGCCTGCAAGTTTTGTGGATAGTCGATTTCTTTTCGATTTAAACCTTGGAAGTGTCAATTTTACCACGTATCAGAATTTCGGTGCTTTTGACGCAGGAGTTTTACCAAAATGGTGGAAAGGTTCACTTGCAGACCAACAAACGGTTGACAGTTGGGTAGGCCAACCTGATTCTACCATAGAATCTAATTTTTTTGGTGGGTATAGTTTTTTACCAAAGTATTATAATGTAGATTCAAAAGGTACTTTGGGTTTATATTCAGGCACACAGGTTGATCTTTTAAACTTCATGTTTCATATTAACCCAAAAATTGCTGTTGGGTTTACAGCAAAAGTAAGGTCAATTACAAATATTGATAACATTGACCCAAAGCTTGCTGTTTTAGCAGAGGAAGAACTTGAATACCCTGATTTATGGAATTTGGTGTTAAATGAAGAGCTTTTAAATGTTAATCATTTGACTTGGGCTGAATATGGAATTAATTATTCGCAGGTGGTTATGGATAAGGATAAACATTTCTTAAAGGCAGGAGGAAAGTTAAAATATTTAGCTGGTTATACTGCGGCATATATGCATACAGGTAATTTTGAATATAATTTATTTAATTCGGATACTTCTCAATACTTAAGTGGTGATTTTTCCTATGGTTATTCTTCAAACATTGATGAAATGGCAACAAATACCTATACTTTTGATGGGCCTTTTGGTCTCCCAAAACAAGCTTCAAGTGCTGGTTTTGGAGTTGATCTTGGAGTTGTCTATGAATACCGTCCAGATTTCATGAAATATAAATATGACATGGATGGCGAAACTAATCTATGGTACAGAGATAAAGACAAATATAAATTTAGAGTAGGAGCTTCTTTATTAGATTTAGGAGGGATGCGATTTACTAAAGGAGGTTTGAGTCGTGATTTCTCAGTGAACACTAGTGATTATTTTGATTTAAATACCTTTGACAATGCAAATAGTCTTCTTGAATTTGATCAAATTATTGATAGTTTAGTTCAGAATCAACCTGGATGGTCTTCATCAGAGGATACTGCTTCTACTTTTTATATCAGAACACCCTCCGCATTTAGTTTTCAATTTGATTATCATATCTGGAATTGGATTTATGTTAATGCAACAGGGTATTTCAATATTATTTCTAAGAAAAAAGCGGCAAAAGTAAAAATGCCAAATCAATTTTCGATAACTCCGAGTTTTGATTTTGCATGGTTTGGCTTGCACCTTCCGATTTCCATGAACGAGTATAGTGGATTTAAAGCTGGGGTTGCCACTAGACTAGGGCCTCTTACAGTTGGAATTACTGATTTTCGGCCTCTGTTTGCTACAGGAGAAAATAGAGGGGTGGAATTTTATACAGGAATCAGAGTTCCTGTTTTATATGATCGACCAAACGACATGGATGGCGATAAAATATCCGACAAAAAAGACGAGTGTAAAGATGTTCCTGGTATAGCAGCATTCCATGGTTGCCCAGATACAGACAAGGATGGTATTTCTGATCAAGAGGATGATTGTCCTGAAATACCAGGCCTAAAGGAATTTAGAGGATGTCCAGACACAGATGGAGACAAAATAATTGATCAAAACGATAGTTGCCCAGAAATTGCAGGCCTTAAAGAATTTAATGGATGTCCAGATAGAGACGGCGATAAAATAATGGATAAAAATGATAGTTGTCCAGATGTTGCAGGTCTTAAAGAATTTGATGGCTGTCCAGATAGAGATGGGGATAAAGTAATAGACAAAAACGATAGTTGTCCAGATGTTGCTGGACTTAAAGAACTTAATGGATGTCCAAAATCGGAAGAAAAACAAAACGAGATTGTTAAGGTAGATAAGGATACGGATGGAGATGGATTGTTGGATAAAGATGACGATTGTGTTACCGTTCCTGGTCCAAAGGAAAACAATGGATGTCCTTATAAAGATACGGATGGAGATGGATTGTTGGATAAAGATGATGATTGTGTCACTATTCCTGGTCCAAAGGAAAATAATGGTTGCCCTTACAAAGACACGGATGGAGATGGCTTGTTAGATAAAGACGATGATTGTCCAAAAACTGCTGGTCCTAAAGAAAATAAGGGATGTCCTATAATTGAAGAAGAAGTTAAGGAGATTTTAAAAGAAGCATTTGATAATTTAGAATTTGAACTCGCTAAATCAATAATAAGAAACGAATCACTTCCTTCTCTTACTGAACTTGCCGAAGTCTTAATAAAACGACCAGAGTGGATTCTTCATATATCCGGTCATACGGATAGTAAAGGAGATGCTGCTGCTAACATGAAGTTATCTAAAAGAAGAGCAGAAGCTGTTAGAGATTTCTTAGCTTCAAAAGGCGTTAAAAAATCGAATATGAAAGTATTCTACTTTGGAGAAACAAAACCAATAGCTTCTAATAAAACGGCTGAAGGAAGAAGTCATAATAGACGTGTGGAATTTGAAATTAAACACGATTAGAAGTAATCAATTATTAAAAGGCTGGGTAACCAGCCTTTTTTTATTATTATGTGGAAAAATTTAAATAGAAAAAAAAGAGTTTTATTTTCAATTACTGCAGGGGGATTAATGATTCTTTCTTTCCCTTTTACAGGTAGTTTGCCTATTTTATCTTTTATCTCTTGGGTGCCCCTTTTGTTAATTGAAAATGATGTTTTTGAAAAGCAAAAAAAAGCCTCAACTGTTTTTATTCATTCGTTGTTCGTTTTTTTCTTGTATAACATTGGAACAACTTGGTGGATTTGGAATTCTTCTCCTCTTGGTTCTTTATTAGCTATTGGAGCAAATACCATGTTAATGGCGATTACTTTTCTGCTTTATCATTTTGTTAAAAAGTATATTGGAGCTAAACAAGGATTTATTTCCTTGCCATTTTTGTGGATTGCTTTTGAACACTTACATCATCAATGGCAAATATCTTGGCCATGGTTGACTTATGGCAATGTTTTTTCCGTTTGGCCCAGCTGGGTTCAGTGGTATGAATATACAGGTGTATTAGGAGGCTCATTATGGATTTTAACCTTAAATATTTTACTTTTTAAAGTATTAGTCTCCTCCGAAAAAATCGCCAATCAAAAAAGACGCATTATTACCTTTTCAGGAGTTTTATTTTTTCCGCTTTTGTTTTCTTTATTCACGTATTATAATTATGAAGAAAAAAAGGACCCTGTTGAACTTCTGGTTATTCAACCAAACATTGATCCGTATAATGAGAAGTTTAATGGATCTACTTTGCAGCAGATTCATAAGATAATCTCAAAATCAGATAGTTTAGTCACTTCAAATACCGCATTTGTGATTGCTCCTGAAACGGCAATTAGTCTTTCCATGGATGAAGATCAAATCAATCGATATCGTCATCTTTCAGATATTAGAAACTGGTTGAAATACAATTCAAATATTCACTTCTTAGTTGGTGCTTTTACTAGAAAAACCTTTAATGAAAAAAACTCTAGGGCTAGTCAAAAATTACCAGCATCCAACCAATATATAGAATATTACAATTCTTCAATTGGAATTGAAGATAATCAGGAATATCAAGTTATTCATAAATCGAAACTTGTTCCTGGAGTGGAGCAAGTACCTTTTGGAGATTGGTTAAAATTTTTAGATGAGTTTTCGAATGAAAACGGTGGTACATCAGGCTCACTTGGAATTGAAAAAGAAGCCAAAGTAATGAAAAGCAAACACGGTGTTTTTGCTCCAAGTATTTGCTATGAATCTATTTATGGTGGATACGTTGCAGATCAGTGTAGAAAAGGAGCCGAAATGATTTTTGTGATTACCAACGATGGATGGTGGGGAAATACTCCAGGACATAAACAACACCTTAGTTTTTCAAGCCTTCGAGCAATCGAAAACAGAAGGTCGGTTGCTAGATCAGCAAATACTGGAATTAGTGCAATTATTAATCAAAGAGGAGATATAGTTAAACAAACCTCTTGGTGGAAAGAGGATGCAATAAAAGCATCAATAAATAAAAATAATAAAGTGACTTTTTATACCAAATATGGCGACTTTATAGGTCGAAGCTTTTCTTTTGTAGCTTGCTTGTTGCTGCTTTATTTAGTCGTTTCTTTAAAGAAAAAGTTCAATATTGACAAATTAAAAAAGCCGTAACATTTGATATTGATACGGCTTATAATTTTTTATTGAATAGATTAAGCCATTAAACTATCTAATTTGGATGCTAATTGGTCTTTTGCAACAGCGCCAACAGATTTATCAGCAATTTCTCCATTCTTCATAAATAAAATTGTAGGAATGCTTCTTATGCCATATTTCGCAGCAATATTAGGATTCTCATCTACATTAACCTTTCCGATTACTGCATTCCCTTCATATTCTTTGGATAGTTCGTCTACTAGTGGGCCAACCATTCTACATGGTCCACACCATTCTGCCCAAAAATCAACCAATACTGGTTTGTCCGATTTCATTACTAATTCTTCAAAATTATCGTCTGTAAATTCTAGTGCCATAATGTAATTTTTTTTATATTTTTTTGTCAATTTTAATGCCAATTTGTAAAATAAGTCAAATTGTCATTATCTATCTTCTAATTTAACAAAATCTCTTTTAGAAGGTCCTGTATAAATTTGTCTAGGTCTTCCTATTGGCTCGTTGTTTTCAAGCATTTCTTTCCATTGAGAGATCCACCCTGGCAATCGGCCAAGAGCAAACATTACTGTAAACATGTCTGTTGGTATTCCAATAGCTTTATAAATGATTCCCGAATAAAAGTCAACATTAGGATATAAGTTTCTAGCTTTAAAATACTCATCTTCTAAAGCTACTTTTTCAAGTTTTTTTGCAATGTCTAGCATTGGGTCATTAATTCCCATTTGGTTTAAAACATCATCGCACGATTTTTTGATGATGTTAGCGCGAGGGTCAAAGTTTTTGTAAACTCGATGTCCAAAGCCCATTAATCTAAATGAATCATTTTTATCTTTTGCTTTTTCAACCCATTTATCAACATCGCCACCATCATCATGGATTTGTTGAAGCATTTCAATTACCGCTTGATTAGCACCTCCATGAAGAGGCCCCCATAAAGCAGAAATTCCAGCAGAAATTGTTGCATATAAATTTGCTTGTGAAGAGCCTACAATTCTTACGGTTGAAGTAGAACAGTTTTGCTCATGATCTGCATGAAGAATTAATAATTTATTAAGAGCAGTAGCAACGATAGGATCAACTTTATAATTTTCTGTAGGCATGGCATACATCATATGTAAAAAGTTCTCACAATAATTATACTCGTTTTTTGG
>JAQWKT010000025.1 GCA_029247685.1 Crocinitomicaceae bacterium
TAAGTCAATAGATCCTAGTGCTGAAGAATTTGGATCTACGGTAATTAAAGTTGCATCTAATATTTCAGGCTCTATTACGGTATAGCTTGCGTATGTTTTGCATCCGTCTCCGTCAATTACAGTCAATCGGTAAGTTCCAGCGGTAAGGTCCATGATATCTTCTGTCGTTGCACCGTTATCCCACTGGTAAGTATAAGTTGGGTTTCCAGTAGTGATTGTTACATCCACTGATCCATCGTTCAATCCATTACACGTTACATCCGTTACTGAAGAAGTAGTCGTTAATGGTGTTGCTCCATCCACTACAAATGTGCTATCGGATGAACATCCTTCGTTATCGGTAACAACTACCGTATAAGAACCTGCAGAAAGATTATTAACACTCATTCCAGTTGCTCCATTGCTCCAAGCAGCAGTGTAAGGTGCAGTTCCAAGAGAAGCACTAACCGTAATTGCTCCGCTTGTAGAAGAACATGCAATATTAGTAGATCCGGTAATTTCAACTGGAGTAGCAGCATCTACAACAAATGTGCTATTTGCAAAACATCCTTTAAAATCTGTCATAACAACAGAGTAAGAACCTGCTGCTAAACCATTAATGTTCATTCCTGATAATCCATTATTCCAAGTAGCTGTATATGGTGCAACTCCAGATGCTCCGGTAATGGAAATTGCTCCATTGCTCACATTACTACAAGCTGCATCAACAGTTCCATTAATAATCAATTTTTCAAGATGAGAAGCAGCTAATACCGCCTCATAAGCATCTAATCTTCCACTTCCTAGCTTTCCAACATATGCTGCATTATTTGTGTTAATGTTAACCGAAGTAGCTCTTAAGATAGAGTCAATATCGTTATTATCTATACAAGGATTAACCGCTAGCATTAAAGCAACTGTTCCAGTTACAAAAGGAGCAGCGAATGAAGTTCCATCTAAATTCATGTAAAAACCATTTAATGGGCTAACAGCAACCTGATATCCAGGAGCGCATAGGTCTACTTTATCATTGTGTGTATGAACAGTTCCTGAAATTGGCATGTGGTTGTCATTTGCACCAATGCTTGTTACAGAAAAGACATTGTTATAAGAACTTGGGTAAACATATTCTTCTGAAGAATTCCCACAAGTTAAAACGCCATTCCCAGCTGCAGCAATAATAAAAGTTCCATTGTTATATGCTTCATTAACCACATCCTGTGCATATTGGCTATAAGCACAACCTGCTGACCAACTTAAGTTAATTACTTTAATTCCAGAATAAGTTGCAATTAAAATTTCATTATAATCCATTTGATATAGAGCCAATTTACTATCAAAACCAATTGAACTTTTCCCTGTACCATTGTTGGTGTTACCAGCAGCCGTGATAGAAACCATATTTCCGTGAGAAGTGGATCCTGCATTATTACTATAATGTGAAATCTTTCCAGCTAACTCTTCGTGATTCACATCAAAGTTTTCATCAGAAATACCAATGATAACATTGCTTGATCCGTGTGTTAAACCCCATGCGTCTTTGGCATTTATTAAATCTAAAGCATAATCAGCAGACACAGAATGAGAATAATCATTTGGTGTATACAAAGGCGTGTATTGAGGCGCATACTCTACTCCAGTAAGAACCTTCACATTATTTGTCGCTTCCATGTATAATTGTGTAGAAGAACTTGTAGAAGTAATTTCATACACTTTTAAAAGAGATGCTTTTCTAGAAGAAGGAAAAGCTCTTTTTACGTCAGTTACATTTAATGTTTGAATTAGGTTGTTAAATTCAACATCGTTAGATACTAAAATATCTGCCTGTGTAGTTGGCAAAATATTTTGATCTTCAATCGTTACCCAAATTTTACCATTTACATTTTGAGAAAAAGTAAAAAAAGAAGTAATCATTAAAAAGAACACTGCTGAAATTTTGTTTAGAGTAGAAGTTTTCATAGCCGTTTGTTTAATTGTTTGTTTCATTTGTTGAGACAAAGTAAAGGCGACTATCCCCCTTATAAAGAACTTTTATACCATTTCAATTGCAAAATACACAAGGCTACGAATACGCAAATAAGTATTCCCCTAAAAAGGAGTACGTAGTTATACTTAGAAGGATGAAAATAGAGGATGTATGAGGAGCTTACCTCTTTTGAATTTTGACTAGTATTCCATTTTTTGGACGCAGTGTAATCATGGGTTGCATATCAATAGAGTCTTTTTCTGTAATAAGCTCAAAGGTATATTTCTGAAAAATCATTGCTATGATTAATTGCATTTCCATCATCGCAAAGTTGTTTCCAATACAAAGTCTTGGACCTCCACCAAATGGGATATAAGAAAAAGGAGTATGGTTCTTTTTATTTTCTATAGAAAAACGATCTGGATCAAACTCATTTGGTTTATTCCAAAAATCAGAATGACGATGCATCGAATATATTAAACAACTAATAGGGATTCCTTTTTTTATTTTTATGCCATCGATCTCGTCATCATTAATTGCTTCTCTATCAACTAGCCAAGCAGGCGGATACAAACGCATTGCCTCTTCAATCACTTGTGTGGTATAGGACAACTTTCTTAAGTTAGAAAAAGAAGGCTCTTCCCCTTTTAAATCTTCAGCAATTGATTGAACAAGCTTTGACTCAACATTGGGATGTGTAGCTATTAAATAAATAGCCCATGCCATTGCTATTGCTGTTGTTTCATGACCAGCCACATAAATAATTAAAGATTCATCTAACAACTGCTGATTAGTCATCTTTGTGCCATCTTCGTATTCTGTATCTATAAGCATTTGTAATAAATCGTCTTTTTTCTCAGATGATTCTTGACGAAGACTAATGATTTCCATCAGTAAGTCTTGTCCTAACTTTTTCATCTTCTCATTTTTGGAGGTTTGTCCAGTAATATATAGCCATGGCTTTAAAAAAGGCATTCTAATTCTTTTGGTTTGATATTGTTGTCCATAAGAAACAACTTCTCCAATAAGATCCAGTTTATCGTCTTCTGGATCTTTTCCAAAAAGAGATTTGGAAACTAGCTTAAATGCCAAATGCATCATTTCCGTGTCAATTTGGAACGATTCGCCTGAATGGACATGCTTTTCAAGAACCTCATCCATAAAAACTTTAATTTCATCGGACATTACTTGAGAAATATACTCTAGTTTCCCTCTATGAAATGCTGGTTGAATGGCACGTCTTTGTTTTAGCCAATATTCTCCTTCGGAAGTAAGTAAGCCATTTCCAATTTGAGGAGCAACACTTTCTTGTACAAGTTTGCTTTTTGTATAGTTTCTGTTGTTTTTTTGTAAAACATGCCTAATGACATTTGGCTTATCGGTTAAATAGGTTTTTTTGGAAGAAAAAGGGATTTTGACAATTAAAAAACCATTGAATTTTTTTAAGGATTTTAAAAAAAGTGGAATTGGGTTAGAAATTTCCCTTTTTACTGTAAAAGGGTTTAATGAAAATAAATTAACGCTTGGAATTTTAAATTTATGATCCATATGTCCTAAAATACTTTATTAATAAAATTAAACTTTTTAAAATAAAAAAGAGTTAACTTTAATAACATGATACCAATTCATGATTCTGATAGAACGCAAAGAAGAGAAATAATTGTAAATCATTTAAAACAGCTTAATGATTATGATTATCGAGAACCACATCGACATAATTATTTTGAATTATTCTTTTTTTTAAAAGGAGGTGGTTTTCATAAAGTAGACTTTGTTAAATTCGACATTGAATCCAATAGTGCACACATTATTGCCCCAGGGCAAGTTCACCAAATGAAACGAAATTTAGATTCGGAAGGATTTGTGGTTCTTTTTGAATTAAATGCACTAGAAGCTCCTAAAGAGATTGAAAACTTCCTGTTTCAACAAATGTGTTTGGACGCGTCTGAAAATTCTCCTTGTTTTTCTTTTTCAAAAGAGAAATATTCCATTCTTGAATACAAGATTAAGAACATGTTATCTCTATATGAGGAAAAATTGGAAATAGCAAAACTCTCGCTACGAAATGAAGTTCAATCTTTTTTAATCGAGTGCATGAAAGAAGCGGAAGAACAAAAAAAGCCAATTGTATCCATCGAATATTTTAATTTCAGAAAGTTGCTACATGCTAATTTTTCAAAAATGAAAAAAGTAAAAGAATATGCAGAAGCACTTCATTTAACGGAAAAAACTTTAAATGAAATTGTGAAAAAACATACTGGTGAAAGCACCAGTAATATCATCTACAAACAAATTATCATAGAGGCCAAGAGGCTTTTAAATACAGGGATATCCATAAAAGAAACGGCTTATGCACTTAATTTTGATGATCCAGGGCATTTCTCAAAGTTCTTTAAAACAAAAACCAATCTCTCTCCCTCAGAATTTCAGAATTATACATAACAAAGGAATAATTGTACATTGTTATAAAGTTATAAATGCCATAGATTTGGAGTTAATAACTCAAAACTAAATATCATGAAACCAAATACAACTATTATAAAATCAATTCTTACTTCTATTTTTTCAATCGTATTCATAGGAAGTTTTTTTTCGCAAATAACTATTTTAAATGGAGGTTTTGAAAGCGGAACAGATTCCACAACAACAAATTGGAGTACTTCTATCGGCTCTGCAAGAACAGATACATTTTCCAATAGTGGTAATTATTCCATGTTATGTCACAACTGGTATTCCTATGCGGAAGGACAATGTGTAAATGGAAATGTTCAAACACCAAATTTTCAATGGTTAAAAGATGGCGGCACCCCATTTGTTCAAAAGCCTGCCTATATAGAAGGATATTATAAATACGATACCACAAGTACCGTTAGCATGAATGACTCTGCTGTAGTGGAGGTTTATTTCAAAAAATATAACAATAGCTTACAAACGTATGATACGGTTGCTTTTGGTGTAAAACATTTGCCTGCAACTGACTCTTCTCAAGGATTTGTTAATTTTCAGGTTAATATTATTGATTTAATACCTGGATCTAATCCGGATAGCATTGTTATTCGATTGAGCTCATCTATTAATGGAATGTGCGATGCTTCAATGGAGTGCCTTTATTTTTATGTAGATGATTTACTTGCAGGATTTCCTTTAGGAATTAAATCTCCCATATTTACAAATAATGCACGCATGTGGCCAAATCCAATAGAGGATAATCTAAACATTTTACTAAATCAAAATAACAATGCAATCGCAACAGTTATGGACATGCATGGAAAAGAAATCCTTTCTAAAACCATCGGCTCAGAACATATACTAGGCCTTTCTTGTTTAAAACCTGGAAAGTATTTGATTAACTTAAAAGGAGAAGGATTAAACCAAACCCACAAATTCATTAAGAAATGAGAAAACGATCAATTAAAAAGATTATCTCTTCGAAAAAAATAAATATGGGAGGTAATCTTTTAGATCAACCACTCCCTATTTGGGGAATCGACCAAATTGATCCATTTTTATTAATTCATCATTGGGATGAACCCGTTCCAAAAGGCAAAAAACAAGAGCAATTAGGCGTTGGACCACATCCACACAGAGGTTTTTCTCCGGTCACCTTTATATTTAAAGGAAGCTTAAGTCATCAAGACTCCATAGGGAACCACAAAGAAGTTGGCCCAGGAGGAACCCAATGGATGCATGCAGGAAAAGGCATCATTCATAGCGAAAGGCCAGGAAAAGAACTTGCTAAAAATGGAGGAGAAAGTGAGTTTATTCAATTTTGGGTAAACACACCCGCTCAATACAAAATGGAGGAACCCTATTATTTGGCTTTAGAAGAAAGCAAAACCCCTAAAATAGAAATAGAAAATGGGGTTATTTATGTGGTAGCAGGATCACAACATGGCATTAATGGCGCCGCAAAAACCTACAGCCCACAAACTTTACTTCGTGCCAACTTTAAAAAGGGGTCGCATTACAATTTTGAAATTGACCAAAATTTCAATGCCATTTTATATTTACTTAATGGGGAACTCCATGTTAATGAACATTCTATGAATGGCAAACAAATGCTTTGGTTTGAAAATGATGGACAAGAAATAAATGTAAAAGCAACTGAGGACAGTCGATTTATTATATTGTCTGGAGAGCCATTAAATGAAAAAGTTGTCTCGCATGGCCCCTTTGTAATGAATAATGAACAAGAGATTTACCAAGCAATTGACGATTACCAAAACAATAAAATGGGCACGCTTAAAGAAATTTTTTAGTTCCATTAATTTTCTTTGGAAGAATCCGCAATCCTTAAAGGAAGGATATAGAGGATAGCAAGACCTATTAGAATTGGAATAATAGCAAATAAAAGACCCTTCACCGCACCATTAGTATGGCGGACATAAATAAAGCAAAGTGGAACTATTGCATTCGTTATAATTGCAACTAACAGAACATATTTATTTTCCATCAACATACTTTGACAAGATTTACACTCCCATGTTGTTCCCTTTTTATTCATTTTTTTTATCCAAAAAGAACCTTGTTTCGCATTACAATTAGGACATTTTCTAAATTTTGGCATCAGAGTTTATTTATTTTATTAATAATACAAAAAATAAATTATACATGTCAAAGTCCTAATTATACATTGTACACATTTTATGCTCGCCATACATTTGTAACATGAATTTTAAAACACACGTTATGAAAAAAACAATATTAATTATATCGACTATTTTAATCACAGGATTAAGTTTTTCTCAAATATCAATGGGAGGAGCAAGTACTTGGACTCAAGTAAATGTTCCAACATCTTCCGATCTTTTAGACATTGATTTTGCAGACAACAACGAACTAATCGGTTTTATTGGAACATCTAATTTTGAATTACTTAAAACCACTAATGGAGGGGCAACTTGGGAAATTGTAAATAAAACTATTTCTCCAAATGGCAGCATAACAAATCCAAACCAAACTTTTGGAGCTATATCTGACATCGAATTTAGCGATGAAAATAATGGTTTTATGTTAATGTCTGTTTGGACAGGAGGTTTTATTCCGCCATCTAATGGACTTTTCCAAACCACCGATGGAGGAAACACCTGGAATGAACTATTTGGAGGTGGAAATGCTTTTTCAGGAGCTGGAGCAACAACTATTAATTTATCAAGCAACAATGAGTTATTTATTGGAAGCAGTAACTATAATCCAACTTCAGGAGCGACAAACTCTATCATTTCGGAATTAATCAATACTACATTCTCTACTAATGCTGAATTTGACATCATGAGTGTTAGTACACCAACAGATATTGATTTTAGAAATGACTTAGGCTTGGCATCAACTAATGGGATTTATATTTTAAGAACTATAGATGGTGGACAAACATGGGACACGATAAATTCGGGACTTGACATAAACACCACCATCACATCCATTGCTATTTTTGATGAGCTAACTGCCTATGCAGGTTATGTAAGCAACGGAATGAGTTGGGGTTTATTAAAATCAGAAGATGGAGGATTAACTTGGAATCAAGACATTAACTCTGCAACATTCTTTTATCCAAAGTGGACATCTGTGGAAACCAAAGGAAAAGAAACAATTTCTGCACAATTTGGCACAAGCAATGTAGATTTACACTATCCAGTATATGCAGGCGCTGAGATTAACGCTAGCTTTACCTTTGGGATGATTTTTGAATCCAACGATGGAATTAACTGGAATTACATTGAAGTAGATGAAAAAATTAATGGCATAGCAAGTAACGATTTTTGGACAACAAATAATTTTGCTGGAACACCAACAGCACTTGTGAGAAACACCTTTGCAATTGGAAATAACGGATATTTATTAAGAAATTCTGAAGCTACAGGAAATACTTCCATTTCAACTAATGAAGAAATAGATATTCAAGTATTTCCAAATCCAGCATCGGAAAGAATAACCATAAAAATAGAAGATGCGCAACAATGGAACTTAACTATAGTCGATGCAAATAGGAAAGAAATAAACATTCAAGAAGTAAACTCAAACCAACAAAAAGAGGTAAATATCTCTGATTTACCAAAAGGGCTTTATTACATCATCCTTACCAAAGAAAACCAGAAAATAACCAACTCTGTAGTAAAGTTTTAAAATTCAGAGAACAAGAGAAAGGCCTTCCATTGGGAGGCCTTTTTTTATTTTTACAAGCTTGCAAAGAATAACATATAAATAAACCTGTTCGTCATATTTGAAGTGAAATTTAAAAATTAATTTATATGAAAAACAAAAAAACACTGTATCACTTTATTGTGGACAAAAGCGGCTCCATGTGTGGCATGGAACAACAAACAATCGATGGGTTTAACACCCAACTAGAAGAAATACAAGAACTAAAAAATAAAATGCCCGAACAAGAATTTATTTGTTCTCTTACATTTTTTAATTCTAGCATTCACGATATTCTTTTAAATAAACCTGTAAAAGAGCTTGAACCATTAAACAGAACAATTTATCAACCTGATGGGATGACTGCACTTTTGGATGCAGTAGGATCATCCATTACACAAATAGAAAAAACGCACAAAAATCAACTTGAAAACAATGAAATGTCTGTTGTAATGGTAATTATCACCGATGGATATGAAAATGCTTCGCGATATTTTGATTACCATGAAATATCAAAAATAATAGGAAGACTTGACGAAACTGGAAAATGGACTTTTAGTTTTTTAGGCGCAGATTTTGATGCCATACACACATCAAAAATGATGAACATTCGAAAAGAAAACGTAATGAACTTTAGCAAAAGAAAATACAACTCCATGATGAATGATTTAAAAGAATCTATAAGTGAGCATGCCTATGAAAAAAGAAAAGGCAATTTAAAGAGAGATATTTTTGATAAATTTAGGGTAAAAGACCGAAGAAATAATTAAAGATTAATATTTAGGGAATGAAGGTACATTTGATACGATCCGAAGAATACGACATAGAAGACTTTAATCATGTATTAAATCTTTTAAATCAATTTAGTGGTGTTGTTTCTTTTGTGCCTTCAGAACCCATAAAATTGCCTGAAACCGATATTGAAATAGAATATTTTACAAAAGATGATTTTATCAAACAAGAGCAAGATGCTATGATGTCTTACTCAAAAGAAATATCTAGTGATGATTATGTCAAAAAATCAATATCTTTTCCTCATAAATCAGAAGTTTATACCTGGGAGCAATTGTTTAAAGTGTGTACTGATTTTCGAGAAAACAATCCAGAAGAAGTTTCAGAAAAAGACAAAGTGGTTTTATTAACCGAAAAAAGAAATATTGAAAACTGGTTTGGAGCAGTGGACGAATCTTTAAAAAATTATTTTGTAGAAACTTCTGACTGGGATTTTTATTTTGATTCTATTGATTCTAGATTTCCAATTGTATATTGTATTACTGGATGGCTTTTAAGAACTGAAATCTTTAAATCCAGGGAAGAAATGAAAGGTGCACTTCATTTTGAATCAATCGGTTGTTTGATGGATTTCTGCGAAAACAAAGAGGAGATTTCTTTAAAAATGCGAACTGCAGATATTTGTGATGAATGTTTGTCCTATACCCAAAAAAATGATTCTAACAGAGCTTATCTAAATCAGATGATTCAAATTATAGATGGCATAAGAAAAAACATGATGTTTCGGAATCGGTCTCTTTTTCTTAAAAACAAAAGCAGACTCGAAATAAGAGGACTTATGCACAATGTTTACCTCAAAGATTTAGGCGACCTTCAGGTCAATTTAAACCCAAAAGAACGTGCATTATATGTACTTTATTTAAATCATCCAAAAGGGATTTTAAGAAGCAAGCTTATTGAACACAAAGAAGAAATAAAAAACTATTATGCATTTTTTTCAAATGCATGGGACAACCAAACAATTGAAACCGCTGTGAATCGATTGGTTGATTACACGGACAATAACATGAATGAAGTTTTATCCCGCATACGATCTAAATTTAAAAAAGCGGTTGGAGAAGATTTATACAAAGATTATTCGATAGAGGTAAAAGATAATATTCATCAAATTTCACTTGATCGGGAACTCGTAAGCCATGAAAACACCGAAATGCCCAAAAGTAATTTCGGCTTGTACTAAAAAACACAACAACTTAACAATCAGCAATTTATCACCTTGCAAGCTTGCAAAAATTAACCTTCTATTAAAGGTATGCGTCATATTTGTTGTGAACTTTAAAATATAACGCCATGAATTTACAAGAAAATGCGCAAGCAAACAGAATGAAAGAAGATGTTCGGTTTCTTACTGAGATTCGACCTTTTCGAAATTATGAAAACATCGAATCTTTAGAAAAAGTAGTTAGCTACATCAAAGAACAACTATCCAATATTAATGTTGGACATGCAGAACAAAAATGGTTAGCAGAAGGAAATGAATATAAAAACATTCTTTGTTCGTATCATCCTCAAAAACAAAAAAGGCTTATTATGGGAGCTCATTACGATGTATGTGGTGACACTCCGGGAGCCGATGATAATGGAAGTGCTGTAAGCGGACTTCTTGAAACAATAAGATTAATTTTTGAGTCAAAACCAGAACTCGACTATGGAATTGATTTTGTGTTTTATTGTTTGGAAGAACCTCCATTTTTTGGCACCAAAAAAATGGGAAGTTACGTACATGCCAAATCGGTTTCCAAAAACAAAGAAAACATAATTGGCATGATTTGTTATGAGATGATCGGTTATTTTTCAGATGAGAAAAACTCTCAAGATTTTCCAATGCCTGGTTTAAATTTAATTTATCCTTCCAGAGGAAACTTTATCATGACTGTTGGTATACCCGAATACGAATCGTTTAACAAAAAAGTATTTAAGGGAATGAAAAACAAATCAAAAGTGCCCGTTTATAATTTTAGCCATCGTTTGGGAAGATCATTAGCCAGCATGTCCGATCAAAGGAATTACTGGCAGTTTGATATTCCAGCTCTAATGATTAACGACACCTCGTTTATGAGAAATGACAATTACCATCAATTAAGCGATGACATGGAAACATTAGATTACAATAAAATGTCTGAAGTTATTAACTCCATGATGAGATGCTTGATTAGTCTTAACTAATTTCTAGGTACATCAAAGAAGATAAAGCTCCTTTAATAATCATAAACTTTAAACTAAAAAATAAAATCATGAAAACAACAGATAAATATGTATTTTTCTTTGGAGGAGTTTGCAGCCAATGGTATCCTTCAAAGATTAAAATTGGAGGTGCAGAATACAACTGTGCAGAACAATATATGATGGCACAAAAAGCAATTCATTTTAAAGATTTTGATAATCTTCAAAATATTTTGAATGAACCAAACCCTAAATGGCAGAAAGCTTTTGGGAGAAATGTTAAAAACTTTAACAAAGAAGAATGGGAAAAAGTAGCAAAACAGCATGTATATGATGCTAATTATGCCAAATTCACTCAAAATCTAGACCTTTTAGATGAATTAATGTCTTATGGAGATAGAGAAATAGTTGAAGCTTCTCCAACAGATAAAATATGGGGTATCGGATTAGAATTAAATCATCCTGACTTGATGGATAAATCTAAATGGAAAGGAACAAACTGGCTTGGAGAAGTAATCATGAAAGTTAGAAAAGATTTAAAAATTCAAAAATACTCCTCTTGACATTAGAATTATTAGCTATGGTTCTTCTAAAATATCGGTTATTGAATTAGTGAAAAGAATTAAATGATCTTTTAAAAAAACTTAAATGATACTTTTATTTAAAAAGTTCAAACATAACCCTTCCTCTTCCTGTTGGCATTTGAAAACCAAACAAATAAGAAATGGTCGCAGAAATATCTATTAAATCTCTTGGATTATCTAATACTTCACCTTCTTTAAAATCAGGACCAATAGCATAAAAGTTAAGATGCTTACAACCAAGACAATTGTCTCCATGATTTATAAAACCATCCGAAACCCCATCGAGATGCCTGCCATGGTCATTCGTGACAATTAGAGTTGTTTTATTCGCATAAATTGAATCATTTTGAATAAAATTCCAAATTTCAGAAACATATTGATCCGTGTTTTCAATTCCTAGTATATAATCTTCCCAGTTAGCAGCATGACCAGAATAATCTGGTTCTCTAAAATTAATTAAGGTCATTTTAGGATGATGCGTGTTTAAAATTTCCATCGATTTGGAAAAGGTTATTGAATCGTGCCTATATCCACCACTCCCATTCTCATTAACCCCACAATTTATGGATGGCTTGTGCTTTCCTTCCCAAAGTGGATAAGAGCAATTGGAAAGAACATGTAATTTATCTTTGCTAGTAATTACCCATGCATCCGTATTTGGTTTATTTTTAGAAGCAGCCCAAAATTGAAAAACAGAAGGAAAGTGAGGATATTCGATGCCGGAATTATCAATTTCAAAATACCTTCCAGTTGTTATAGCAGAATGTCCATTATTGGTATTTGTTTTTCCATTATTGAAAAACTGAGTAGAAACCACACCATATGGAGCAATTTCATTTGCTATCTTCGGAATATGGGCATGTGTAGGATCTCCCCATGTTTCGGAATATCTAGCACCATCAATAACAACAATGATTACATTTTCTGTTTGAAAATTAGTGGAATTTGGCGCTTGAAAGACCTCTTGTTTATCACAACTTGTTAAATACAAGAGAACAAAAATAAAAACTATTTTAAAAAAATTATATTTATTCATAAAGTGAAAACTTTATTTATTTAATCTAATTCCTTTGGCTTCAATAGAAATATCTCTATTCTTATAAAGTGCTCCTGCTGCTTTTTTAAATGCTTTTTTACTAATCCCAAATTCGTCGTAAATTTCATGCGGAGAACTTTTATCATTAATTCCAATAAAGCCCTCGTTTTGATTGAGCTTATCCAAAATCCTATTCGCATTAACATCATTATAATTTGCATATCCAACAGGAGCTAGAGATATATCAATTTTATTATCTTCTCTTATTTCTTTTACGTAACCTTTTAATTTATCCCCAATATTTAGTTCTTTAAACACTTCATTATCAAAAACAAGTCCTTTGTGTTTATTATTAATAATTAGAGAATAACCCAAATCTGATTTAGTATACACAAGCAAATCGACCTCATCCCCTTGTTCCACAGTTAAGTCCTCATTTTGAAGTCTTTTTTCAATTTTATTGCTTGCATATAAACGGTCAGTTTTCTCATCAATATCTAGATAAACAACATACCACCTGCCCTCTTCCATGTTTTGTCTTTGTTCCTTAAAAGGAACCATTAACTCCTTTTCTAGCCCCCAATCCATAAATGCACCAACATTTTCAACCGAGGTGGTTTTTAAAAGAGCAAATTCATGCAATTTAATTTTAGGGTCAATGTTGGTTGCTACTTTTCTTTCTGCATAATCCAAATAAACAAATACATCGATTTTATCGCCTACTTCATATTCTTCGGGGCAATATTTGTTTGGCAACAAAACATCTTCGCCCTGTTCGTCTCCAAGATACAAGCCAACACTTGTTGATCTCAATATGGTTAATTCGTTGTATACTCCTATATCTATCATCTATTAACTTTTAACTACTTTTATTTTTCGACGACCTTGTTTGTTTAAAACCTCTATAAAATAAATTCCTGCATCAAAAGAACTCATGTTTACTTTTAATTTTTGTTTTTGATTTTCAGTAAGAGATAAGACTAATTTCATATTGACATCATATACCAAAACATCTACTTCTTGAGCAATTTCCAATAAATCAATGTCCAAAATATCAATTACTGGATTAGGGCTATATAATAATGAAAGGTTCTTTTGAGAATCTATTCCTGCTGCTGGATCCACCACTACAATTTCATAATCCTCTACTTCTCCATCAAATCCATTTGCACAAGGACTAGGGTATGCGTTATAAAGACAAGAAACACGCATGCGAGTAGCTCCTTCTATTGCCGTTGAAGGAACCGTAATAGAAAAGGGACACAAAGAACTTTGCCCATCGACATTATTGGTAACTGAGCCTAACTCATAAGATTCTGTCGCATCATCAAATTCTGCATCTTTATTCCAATCAATCCATGCTTTTGCAAAATAGGTGTAATTTCCATTATCTGTATTTAAGTTTACCGTTAAATCATAACTCTGATTTTTATTTAGATCGGTAGAGTGAGCGCTTGTATAATTGGTATAGGGCTGAGTTTTTCCAGTAGGATTATTTATTGTATTTAAATTCACAAGAGTCACATTGCCTTGGTAAGTCATTGTGCCTGAAGATGCACAATACTCAAAAGGAGTTACGGTATACATAAACTTATAGGTTTCGGTGGTATCGCCTTGATCACCCACAGCAAAAACCTTAAAATAAAGTTTTGTCCCAATAGAAAAGTTAGGAAGAGGAGATTGCGAAACCCAAGTACTGTCTTGCGTATTTATCATCGGAATAACATTTCCAAAAACAGAACTGTTTTCGGACCATTCTACATAGACACTTGACAATGTATTATCATACGATATAAGCGATGTAACATATTGATCCATGCCTTCTTTTGGATTATTTTGAGTGGGAGAATTGCTTATATCGGTCAATAAAATTGCAGGGAAATCGTTTCTTCCAACTAAAGAGTATTCCCAAACTCCTCTACCCCATGTTGCTGTTCGAATGGTATTGGAACCATAAACTATCTCTAAATCTTTTAATGAAGTGTTTGGTAAATTTGGATTGTATAAAGTCCAAGGGCCTGAATTCATTGGTTTGGTATAAATTCCTATTTCGGCTCCCAAATAGATATTGGCAGCATCAGAATGGTCTATAACAACTGATAAAATAGGCATATCTCCCAAATTATAAGTGATATTTGACCAATTTTGACCTCCATCTGAGCTTATAAACACTTTGCTATTATCAAATTGATAACGCGCATAAGTAACAATAATAATATTGTCATCATTTGGAGCAAAAGCAATGTCTGTAATAGTATAGTCTGGAAGGTTGTTTTTAATACTAGTAAAAGTTACGCCACCATCTGTAGATTTATCAATTTCACTTCCTTTAGATATTACAATAATGTCTGAATTATTTTCGGCAATTGCCGCTTCACTAATGGTTCCAGAAAACGAACTAGGGATTCCAACAAAGCTCCAGTTTACTGCAAAATCTTCTGAAACAAAAACACTATCGCTAAAACTAAAAACACGCATGTGGTTATTTGGGTCATATTTCAAAGGAGCTTCCCATGCAGCACTTCCAGAACCACTTTGTCCTGAAGGACTACAGCCACTACCCGATTGACCTCCATCGGTGGTTCTTCTTCTGCCACCATACTGATGACTACTCATCATCCAATCCCCATTTAAGGGATGAATAAGTGCCGCCATCCCATCTGCACCATAAAACTCTACCCAAGTATCTTTATGTTTTATACTTGTACCATTGTCTTGAGATCCTACGATACTTCGATAATGATTCGATTGACTAACGCCAAGTTTGTAATTCTCTCTAATGCCTATTCCTTCGCTTAAATTAACCCACGTGTTTCCATTGTCATTGCTTTTACACAATAAGCCATCTGTTCCAGCATAAAAAACTCCATTGATGCATCTTAGCACCCTCAAATCCGCATGAATATAATGTTGGCTGTTGTGAAATGCATCCATGAAATTTGATGCATTGTGATTATTATTCCCTAAGCTCCAATAGGTAATTTGATTAAATGTTTGACCACCATCCGAACTTCCTTCTAAATCTACATAACCATAAATTAAATGCGAGGTATCCAAATCATTTACAGCAAACCCATCACAGCTCTGCGATGGATTATTTAAAAACGTAAAATTTTGCCCTTCATCTACCGATTTCCAAACGCCATTATTAGAGGCAAAATATACACAATTGGAACAGTCATTACTGACAGACAAATAACCTGTAGCATCGTTATTTCCTGAAATTGTAGAAGAAGAAATATAGCTTAAACCTAAATCCGTTGATTTAAGTACGACGTTTTGATTTGTTCCCCAATAATCGTTATCATAAATGTATATAATGTTTGGATTTGTAGGATGAAAAGCAATGTCAGTAACATCGCCCCCATTAGAAAATAAATTGGTCCAAGTTTGAAGGTTATCGTCCGATCGAAATATCCCACTTGACGTACCTACAAAAACCAAATTAGAAATAGTTGGATGATAAATCACTTTATAAATTTTAAAATACTCCCCTAATCCACCTTGACCTAGATTGGTAGGATTAAAGTTGCTTTGTGTCCAATTATCGCCACCATCGACTGATCGATATATCCCATGAGACATTCCATTTCTAGAATTGCGTATGTTTATTAATATGGAATCTGAATTTGTTGGAGAAACACCAATCGTATTAACCCCACTTGCCACTAAAAAATCTGTCGATCCACCATCCCAAGTTATGTTGCCATTGTTATTTACTGTTTTCCAAAAACCCCCACTTCTTGACCCTAGATAAATATTGGTGGAATCCAATGGATTTACATAAAAATCTTCTATTCTTCCTAAGCCTACAGAATAATGACCCGTCAGACTATCTATAATTAGTGGACCAAGTTCATTCCATCCATTAGGATACAATGTTTTGGGGGTATTGTTTTGAAATTTTTGAAATTCATTTTCTACAAAATATGGCCCTACTTTACTTCGGTCTCCATCCGGATAATACTTGAACTCATTTGCATTTTTCCACCTTTGAAAAGGCTTCCAGCCAGATCCTTTTACCTCTTTATCATGTGTTTCAAAATATTTCTCTGCAGCTTTGCAAACCTCATAAAAATTAATAGAATAATCATCCATCATTTGTTTATAATCGGCCTGAGAAAAAGTATTTAACCCTAAAAATGAAAAAAAACAAATAAAAAAAAACCTCATATTCATCGTAAAAAATTTAGCTGAACAAATTTAATCAAACTTCTTTGCAATTAAAGCAGCTATACCATTTTAATGAATTTCTCACTTTTTAAACGAAGCCTTTTTCCATAAACCCCATTGGAGGCCCTTTTTCCTGCACTAATAACCATGCATATTTCAGCTCCAGAAGGAAGGTTTAAAAGCGCCTTAATTCTTTTAGAATCCATTCCCTCCATCGGACAAGAATCGTAGCCATAAGCCCTTAAAGACAGCATTAAGTTTTCGCATGCAAGAGCAGTAGTTTTATGTGCCCAAACTCGCATATCGGAATTAGAAGTAGGTTCGCGAGGAGTAACTTTTTTAATGCCTCGGAAATATAAAATAAAACGCTTAAATACACCAAACAAACCAAATACACCTTGATTATAGGCCAATGGAACTATTTTCCTATAATAGGATAAAACGGCCTTAGGAACTTTTCTTTCTGAATTTTCAAAATTTGATACTATTTGTTTTGCATTCTCTTTCCACGTATCGGTTCTTGCAACGCATACCACCAATTCTTGAGCAGTGGAGGCAGCGGGTTGTCCCAAACAATATTTTTTTAATTGTTCTTTTTTAGAAGGATCTTTAACCCAATAAAATTCCCAGCATTGTAAATTAGAACTCGTTGGAGCTAGTAAGGCAAGTTCCAAACATTCCATCATGTCTTTTTCTTCTACTTTTTCTGAAGTAAAGGAGCGAATACTTCTTCTACTCTTGATGGTTTTTATGAATTCTTCCTTATTTATGGTTTCTGCTTTTTCCTCATAATCTAGTTTGGGAATAGCAGAAAATATACTTGTTTTAGACATCTTTATCTTTTTATAATCGAAGTAACTTTTTTATCCATTTAAAGTTTCTTAATGAATACGGCGAATACTTTAAAGAGAGTTCAAAAAATGTTGGTTTATCCATGATACTTTTATAATGAGAAAAATCGGAAAATCCTTTTTTGCCATGATAATTCCCAAAACCACTTTCTCCAACTCCTCCAAATGGGAGTTTTGGATTGGTAAATTGCATAATCACTTCATTTATTGCACCACCACCAAAAGAAAGTTCTTTTATAAACTTCTTTTTTATCTCTTTTTTACTGGTAAACATATAGGCCGCCAATGGCTTTGGCCTCGACTGAAGCTTCAAAAACAAATCATTGATATCCTTATATTCAATAACAGGCAGTAATGGGCCAAATATTTCGGATTCCATAATGGCATCTTCAAAATTTACATTGTTCAGTATAGTTGGGAATACAATCCGTTTATCCAAATCATAATCTCCACCATAAAAAACGGTTGCCCCCTCTATTAATTCAATCAACCTTTGGGTATTATTGGAATTAATGATCTGCACATAATTGTCGTTTTCAATAGCATAACTTGCTTGTTTTATTTCTGCTACAAGTAGGGTTAAAAACTTTTCTTTAATGGAGTGATGAACCACACAATAATCTGGAGCAATGCAAGTTTGTCCTGCATTTAAAAATTTGGCCCAAACCATTCTTTTTATCCCCATTTTTAAATCGGCCGTTTCGGTAAAAATCGCTGGGCTCTTGCCCCCAAGTTCCAGGGTAACTGGGGTTAATTTTTCGGCAGCTTTGGCATAAATTATTTTGCCCACCCTGGTGCTTCCAGTGAAAAATATTTTATCAAATTTTTGTTCTAGAATAATACTCGTTTGTTTGACACCACCTTCGATTACAGAAATGGCCTCTGTATTTAACTCATCATTAAAAAGAGCTGCCATCGCTTTGCTAGTGTGAGAGGCAATCTCACTTGGTTTTAATATAACTGTATTTCCTGCGGCAACTGCAGAAACTAAAGGCAAGATGGATACGTTATATGGATAATTCCAAGCGCCAATAACCAAACACACGCCAAGAGGTTCAGGCACAAGAAAACTTTTTGCAGGGAAATTTAAAATATTTGTTCCAACACGTTTTGGTTTTGCCCAATATTTAAGACGACGACAAGCTCGATCAATTTCATGATAAATAGACCCCAATTCAGTCATATAGGTTTCTATTTCGGATTTTTTAAAATCCTGATAAATTGCATCGTACAGCTTCGATTCATTTTCTTGCAAAAGAATCTTAATGCGTTTAAGAATTTTTATCCGATAGGAAACATCCAAAGTTTTTCCAGATCGAAAGAACTTTCTTTGATTGTCAACCATTGATTTTATCTCTATTTTTTTATCGTTATTCACAAATAGTAAAATATTTAGGGTTGGTTTAGCTTAAAGCATTTACAATTTTATTAAATTTAACTTCTTTTCTTGAAAAGAATCTTTTTTTTACTAAAATACAACATATTATGAGTGATTTTCCATGGTTCAAATCCTACCCCTCTGAAGTTCCACAATCCATCGAATTAAATAGATATAATAGTCTTGTCGAAATTTTTGATCAATCCGTTAAAAATTTTGGCGATAAGATTGCCTATAAAAACATGGATGTTGAAATAAGTTTTAACGACGTTTCTGCGCATGTAGATGCACTAGTATGGCATCTACAAAACAATACTAACCTTAAAAAAGGGGACAGAATTGCACTTCAAATGCCAAACCTTTTGCAATTTCCAATCACAATTTTTGCATGCTTAAAGGCCGGTCTTGTTATTGTTAACACAAATCCTTTATATACCGCAGAAGAAATGCGACATCAGTATAAAGATTCTGGTGCAAAAGCAATTATTATTCTTGAAAACTTTGCACATAATTTGCAAGAAATACTTGGTGAAACTGAAATTGAAACAATTATTACCACTACTATTGGAGACATGCTTGGTGGTTTGAAAGGAGCAATCACCAATTTTGTAGTTCGAAAAATAAAGAAAATGGTCCCTCCATTTACTCTTAATAATACGACTGCTTTAAAACAAGTTTTTAAAGACTGTCTAGGGAAAAAGGGAGAAGCCGTTGATCTAGCAAAAAACGATAACGCTTTTTTACAATATACTGGTGGAACAACTGGAGTTTCTAAAGGAGCGGTTCTTTCTCATGGAAATATATGTGCAAATGTCCAACAAGTAGAAGCATGGATTGGACACAAATTTGAAGATGGACAAGAAACCATTATCACCGCACTTCCGATGTATCACATTTTTGCGCTTACAGCAAACTGTGTCGTATTTTTTAGATATGGAGCAAAAAACATTTTGATTACCAACCCTCGTGACATGAAAGGCTTTTGCAAAGACTTAAAGAAAAATCCATTTACGTTTATAACTGGAGTTAATACGCTGTTCAATGGACTTTTAAATCAAGAGGCTTTTCGCAACCTTGACTTTAGCGAATTAAAAATGGCTCTTGGAGGAGGAATGGCTGTTCAGGATGTTGTTGCTACAGAATGGGAAAAAGTAACCCAAAGTCCCTTACTGGAAGCTTATGGATTATCTGAAACCAGTCCAGCTGCTACCATAAATCCAGTTGGTGGAAATCACAAAACAGGTACTATAGGACTTCCTTTGCCAAATACAGACATTAAGATATTTGACGATAGCCGAGTAGAAGTTGCACAAGGAGAAAAAGGAGAAATTGGAATCAAAGGACCACAGGTAATGAAAGGCTACTGGAATCGACCAGAAGAAACTTCTAATTGCATGCATGGAGATTATTTCCTTACAGGGGATATTGGCATTATCGATAAAGAAGGATTCTTCAAAATTGTGGATCGTAAAAAAGAAATGGTCCTAGTTTCTGGATTTAATGTTTATCCGAGTGAAGTGGAAAAAGCAATCACTGAAAACCCAAAAGTATTGGAGGTTGGAGTTCGAGGTGGGAAAAATGATGACGGAACCGAATATGTAATGGCATTTGTGGTAAAAAAGGACGGATCTTTAACCAAAGAAGAGGTTATTGAAACCTGCAGAGAAAAATTAACCAATTATAAAGTTCCACGCGAAGTTCATTTTAGAGAAGAATTACCAAAATCTAATGTCGGGAAAATTTTAAGACGATTGATGAAGTAATCCTTCTATTCTATTTAACTATAAGGGCATTCCAATGAATGCCCTTTTTTTATTATTTTTAGTAAATGACAAAAAAACAAGCTCTTTTTATTTATCTGTTATTTTTCTCGTTTTGTTTCTATGGACAAAACACGATAAAAGACACCATCTCTGTTAGTCAATTTGTGGAAGACATGGTTAATTATGATGGGCCTGGACCTGGATATAAGATACGAAATAAACTTATTCAAACTGATTTTTCCGATACCACGAAAAAAGATCAATATTTCTATTATGGCCTTGATCCAAAATTGCTTGCAAAACACGACAGTATTGTTAAAGCAAGAAATTATGTGGTCGATCACCCTGTATTTATAGGTAAATGTGATTTTCAAAAGGATTGGTATTTTGTCTTTAGACATATTGTGTTTAACAAAATTGTTGTTCTAAGAGATGTAAATGATTTTTGGGGAATATTTGAAAATTGCACATTTAAAGGAGGTTTATTGATTTTAAATGGGAATTCTAAAAACACAATAAATTTTAAAAATTGCCAGTTCAATGGCATTCAGCTAAGCCTTTATGAATCAAGTGGTATCTTTTTTCAAGAATGTAAATTTGATCAAAACAAAACAGATTCCATGCTTACTAAAGTCTTTACAGGTGCTGCCATGAAAGAATGGTATTGTGGAGGTATATTTCCATCTGCAGAAACTAAAGCAATGCTAAGTTTTACAAAATGCATCTTTCCTAAAAGAACTAGTACCAATCAAAATAAATCAATTCCTAACATTTTTACTTTTGGGGGGAAGTTAAAAAGTTTGATTTTGGATGAAAATGACTTTTCAAATCAAATTATTGAATTTTCAGGATTAAAAATAGAGGATGATCTTTTAGTACGTAAATGTAAGTTTCATTATCCAATCAATGTTGGCGCACTCTCTTTGCCTAAAAACACCAATTTTAAATGGAATAAAGGGTTTAATTTGTGTGTACGTAATGGAGAATCCAAAACTTCAGAAGAGTATTACAACAACCCATATATTGGTAAAGGCGATAAACAATTAAAACAGCAATTTTTATATGACGAACTTTTAAGCGGGTTTAACAAGTTTTTTAAGATGTATAAGGATCGAGGAGACATGGAGTCTGCAAATGCATGTTACATTGAAATGAAAGATTTGGAAACTCGAATGCTGCAATACAAATACAAAAAAGACAAGAGCCTTGTTAACTTTTTTAATCTAAAAATTAACCAGTTCCTAGAATATTTTTGTGATTATGGAACAAACCCTGCAAAGTCTTTAATTAAATCGATGTATATCATCTTATACTTTTCGATTTTTTATTTCTTTTTCTATAGTTCTTGGGATAAAATAAATCGTGGGTTTTTTATAAAAAGATATAAAAACCTCATTGAATATGTCACTTCCAACAAAAAACTTGAAGATTTTTATAATGAAAAAAATACCAAAGAAATGGAAGCATTTGAACGGTTTAAATCCGAATCCCTTGAAGCTAGAAAAAAAATGCCCTTTCTGCTGCATTTAATTGCCCTGCCTTTATATAAGTTCTCTCTAATCAAATACCAAACCAATAGATTCTTATTTCGTAAAACGGACTTCTTTAAGCAACAATGGGATATCCAGCCATTTATTAAAAGAGTATTAAAAGGGATAATGCTATATATAGCAGTCCTTGTTTATTTGTTATTCATCGTACTTTTAAGAGGAATAAATTCTTTGGCATTAAGCATCAATACTTTTTCGACGCTTGGATTTGGAGACATACCTGTTACAGGTTTATCAAGATATGTAGCTATAATAGAAGGTTTTATAGGTTGGTTTTTGCTTTCTATTTTCAGCGTTTCTTTGATAAGTCAAATTCTACAACTTTAGCTTATTGCAGTTTAATTTGAATGGTTTTGTTTTGATCAAGAACTATTTGCGTATCTTCAAAAGAAGGTGCTGATAAAACCGGTTTTATGTCATTTGAAAAGCCATATTTTTCGGTTGGTATTCCAACAAAATTTCGATTACATACCTTGTCTGAGTTTTTATCGTAAAAAATAGCAACCGCATATTTTCCTTTAACAAGGTTTTTAATGGTATAACTCATTTTCCAGTTAGTCACTTTAAAATAAAAACGTTTGTACTCCTTTCCAACTTTCGGAAAATCCTTTGCATTATTATACAAGCCAATTTGCATGTGCCCTTTTAAAAATGGAATATTTGGAATTTTGACCGTTAAATCATGTTGGGAAAAGAGATTAAAACTTGATGAAAAAATGATTATAAATAGCAGGTATCTCATCTTAGAGCATATAAGTTAATTAAATTGGTTTGTTCCAAAGACTTTTCTTTTTCGCCGATTATTTTTGTAAATCCTTTTTGTGTTAAAAGAGATTTTACTTCATTTGCTCTTCCATCAACGTCATGAACCTCCATTACAATCGAATTTATTAATGGCCAATGTTCGTCATTGATTCCCATTAATACATCCCACTCCTGTCCTTCACAATCCATTTTTAATAAGGTTATTTTATCCATCTTTTCATCATGAATCATGCCGGAAAGAGTTTTTACGGGGCACTCTACTGTTTTTTTTCCTTTTCTTAAATACCATGCAATTAATGGGATAGTGAAGTTTGGGATTAATTTAGACCACCAAAAAGAATCGGGCGAGTTTTTAATGCTCCCCTTAACCGCTTTATGAAATGCTTTTGGATCTTTTTCCCACATCTCTGGATTAGAGGTAGATAAAGCAGGGCTATTCGGGAAATAGGTAAATTTTAAGATTTCTTCTTTGGAACCCAAGCCCACTTGATAGGCATAAAAAAGTTTATTTTGACTTAAAATCGTATTTTTTTTGAGTACCTTAAAAATATCTGGAACTGGTTCAAAACTATGAATAGTAATGTGTTTGAATCGTTGCGAAGCCCTTATACCAAAAACGCCAATATTTGCTCCAACATCTACCACAACATCTCCATCTTTTAATTCGATACCATGATTAAAATATCCATTAACATGATCATCTAAAACAATAGCTTCGGCTGATTTTAAACAATATATAGGAGTCTTGTCGGTTAGTCTAATTTTTTTCATATAATATTCTTAACTTTAAGGCGATGACAGCGGGAAAATTTGTTTTTATCACCATCACTCTTTTGTTGTGCTGCAATTTATTAGGCTTAATCATATCGCTTGTCACTGTTCATTTTAAAAGCATTCAAAAATACCGGAGACAAGATAAAAAAATAAATCCAAGTATTTTTTATCAACGTCTCCCATTAATCGGATTTAACATTTTTATTTTATGTCTTTTCTCTTCATTTGGATTATATTTTTTGTTTCCTCTTTTTGATAAAAGCTTAGATTTTAATTTATTAGTTGTAGCTCTACAAGTATTCATTATTTTATTTGTGGATGATTTTTTCTTTTATTTCTTGCATCGATGGATGCATGAAAACAAGTATATTTTAAAAAAAGTACACCGAATTCATCACAAAGCCACCGCTCCATTTGCTTTGGAATACCTTTATGTTCATCCATTTGAATGGATGCTGGGATATACGGGGCCATTTATCGGAATAATCTCTATTGGATTATTCACCGACTCCCTAAATATTTGGGCATTTTGGATCTATCTTCTACTGCGAAACATCCATGAATTAGAAGTTCACTCGGGTTTTAATTCTAAGATAAGCAAGTGGATTCCTTTTTGGGGAGAAAACGAACATCATGACATTCATCATGAAAAATTAGATGGCAATTATGCTACCACTTTTACGCTTTGGGATTACCTATTTAAAACAAAAATGAAAGAATAAAAAAGACAAAAAAAAGCCTATCAACAAATGATAGGCTTGCAAAAAAATATAAGTGTTGTTATGCTTTCTTTACGTCGACCGCATTTAAACCTTTTCTACCTTCTTTTAATTCGAATTCCACTTTGTCTCCTTCTTTTATTTCATCAATAATTCCATACACGTGTACAAAGTGTTCTTTTTCTGATTCATCTTCAACTATAAAACCAAAACCTTTAGTTTCATTGAAAAATTTTACTGTTCCTGTATTCATAAATAATATTTAATTGAATGCAAAAATACAAGATTATTTTCAACTAGAAAAAAATACCACAAAATTTAATATTTAATAACAAATAAAACACCCTCAAAACCTTGCTATAAAACCTTATTACACTAACAATTAATCTTCAAATAAATATAAACTTGTACTTGAAGCACCTCTTTCCCCCCATAACATCAAAAAAAACTTGATGATATTCTATCCTAAGCTTTATTCAATCCTTATAAGTAAACCTTCATTCTCTATTTTTAGAGTCTATGGCTATAGTAACCGGACCATCATTTAATAACGAAACTTTCATGTCGGCTCCAAATTCTCCGTTTTGGATATTTAAATTGGTTTGTATTTGTAAAATCTCATTAAACCTTTCATACAAATTTAAAGCATAATCAGGATTTGCGGATCGTATAAAACTTGGTCGATTTCCTTTTTTTGTAGAAGCAAATAAAGTAAACTGGCTAACCACTAAAATTTCCCCAGTAATATCTTCTATAGAAAGATTCATTTTTTGTTGATGATCCGAAAAAATTCGTAAGCCAAGCACTTTTTTAATTGCCCAATGTAAATCTGATTCATCATCTAATTCTTCAAAAGCGATAAACAACAACAAGCCATTATTAATTTGCCCTACAATATTTTGATTAATACTTACCGAGGCACTCTGTACTCGTTGAATTAACACCCTCATAAAAATGAATTTTTACGATATACATCGTTTTGATCTTCAGCCATTATCTGTTGATAACTGGTATATCTATTTGGATGAATTTGCTTGTTTTCAAGAGCTTTTTTTATAGCGCAATTGGGTTCTTTTAAATGCAAGCAATTATTGTATTTACAAGTATTTAATAAAATGCGCATTTCTGGGAAGTAATGAGAAATAACTTCTTTTTGTAAATCAACAAGACCAAATGCTTTTATACCTGGGCTATCAATTAAAAACCCTCCAGATTTAATCCGATGCATTTCTGCAAAAGTGGTCGTGTGCTTCCCTTGTAAATGGGTTTTTGAAATCTCATTGGTTTTTAGGTTTAAACTAGGATCAAGAGCATTTATAAGTGTACTTTTTCCAACCCCACTATTTCCAGCAAAAAGAACTTGTTTCCCCACAATTTCTTTTTTTAAAAATTTAATAGAGTCATAGGTATGGGAAGAGATAAAATGACATTTATACCCTATTTTAGTATAAATATCAGCTAATTGATCTTGTTTAACTATATCGTCTTGACTAAGTATATCTATCTTGTTAAACAACAAGCTTACTGGAATTCTAAAAGATTCTGCAGAAACCAAAAATCGATCAATAAATCCATGTTGAGTAACGGGGTTTTTTATGGTGACTACCAAATAAATCCGATCAATATTTGAGGCCAAGACCTGTTGTCTTTTACTTAAATTAGTAGCTTTACGAACCAAGTAATTTTGACGTGGAAAAACGCTTTTAATAAACATCTTTTCAGGGTCATCTTTAATAAAATCAACTTCCACCCTATCGCCCACCGCAACTGGATTTGTAGATTTATCGGCATGCAATCTAACTTTTCCTCGTATAATTGCTGTTTTTTGTTCTCCAGAGTCCAAAAGGATGGAATAGAACTTTCCTGTAGACTTTAAAACAATCCCTTTTGGCATTAATCGCTTTTTTAATTATTTAATTTCCAAGACGAAGTAATTGGGATTGAAGCGGAATCTTTTTTATCATCTTCTATTATTTTATTCCAAATTAAATCAACAGATGCATCCAAAGCTTCTTTTTCTTTTACAAAAGAAGTGTACAACAAATTTGGAGAATCAAAATAATGTTTCACAAAATTGGTGTCAAAATTTCCAGAAATAAATGCCTCATGGTTTAGAACAAATTTTGCAAAATCAAGCGTTGTTTTTACTCCTGATATTTCATATTCATCAATTGCTGTTAAGGTGTTTTTTATTGCTTCACTTCTTGAATCCGCAAACACCACTAACTTAGCAATCATTGGATCATAAAAAATAGGTATTTCCATTCCTTCATCATATGCATCATCCACCCGAACACCATTTCCAGATGGAATTCTATACCGATCAAGGGTTCCAATATCAGGAGTGAAATTATTTAAGGAATCTTCAGCATACACCCTAATTTCTATTGCATGACCTTTGATTGATAACTCGTTTTGTTTTAATGGCAACTCTTCTCCTCTTGCTACTCTAATTTGCCATTCAACCAAATCCAAACCAGTAATTTCTTCCGTTACAGGATGTTCAACTTGAAGTCTCGTATTCATTTCCAAAAAGAAAAAATTAAGGTCTCCATCCAATAAAAACTCCACTGTTCCAGCGCCAACGTAGTTACAAGACTTACAAACAGAAACAGCTGCCTCTCCCATTTTTTTTCGCATTTCATTCGTTAAAACACAACTAGGAGCTTCTTCAATTACTTTTTGATGCCGCCTTTGAATAGAGCACTCTCTTTCAAATAAATAAACGACATTGCCTTTTGTATCTGCAAAAACCTGAATTTCAATATGCCTAGGTTTTGTAACAAATTTCTCCACAAAAACCGCATCATTTCCAAAGGAATTTCTTGCTTCACTCTGGGCAAGTTTCATCAACTCTTCAAATTCTTCTGGGTTTTCAACTAGTCGCATCCCTTTTCCACCACCACCTGCTGATGCTTTAATCAATACTGGATATCCAACTTCTTTTGCGACAGCTACAGCTTCTTTAACATTATTCATTGCACGATCGACACCAGGAACCAAAGGAACGTCAAAGTCTTTTACAGCCTGTTTCGCACTTAGTTTATCTCCCATTATCTCCATCGATTCTGGGGATGGACCAATCAATGTAATTCCTTCTTTGGTTAACTTCCTTGCGAAATCTGCATTTTCTGATAAAAATCCATACCCTGGATGAACGGCATCAACGTTCATTTTTTTGCAAAAATCGATAATCTTATCTTGTAATAAATAACTTTCAGCTGCTGGACTTTTTCCAACATAAACCGCTTCATCTGCTTCCTTAACATGAAGTGCTTGTTTATCTGCATCTGAATAAATAGCAACCGATTGAATATTCATCTTCTTTAGTGTTCGAAGAACTCTTCTTGCTATTTCTCCTCTGTTTGCTACTAAAACTTTTTTCATCTCTTTAAATGTGTTTTTTAATCAACGGGCACCTTTTTTTGCCTTTTTTTTCGCTTAATTTTTATTCGTTTGTTTTTCTTTCTTCTAAAGATATCCAAAAAGGATTGAAAAAGCTTAAAATCTTTCCAGTTATCAAACTCTTCTTGGTAATTTATTCCAGCTCCTTGAGAAAAAAGTCCAGCATCTTCATGAATCGTATTCCGATTAGATTCATTAAAGGCATTTACTCTAAAAGTTCCACTTTCATTAATTAAATACTCAATCATGACATCACCAATTAAAGAAGTATTATCGCTGGTTGAAATAGCTGACTCTTGATCGCTTATTTTAGAAACTCCTGTTTCAACTCCAAAACTACCCGAAACAATAAGCCTATTATCCAAAAAAGATTTAGAAACATCAAACTCCATGACGGAGTATTCATTATTAACTAATTGGTCACTTGAAGAGTTTTCTTGAAACTCCCCAGACTCAAAGTTAAAACTTAACTTATAGTCTTTTGAAACTTGGCCAAGCAAGGCATTAATCTGAGATTCAACCAAGTTTAATGCCGCGGAACCGGATGCAGAAATTTGTCCCTGAAGAGGTTGAAAAGAATTAAATAACAATAATGAAAAAAACTGCCTATTTAATTCACTTGGATCAGAAACGACTCTAGTCAAAAGTGCTTTTCCGGTTTCTGAAAGAGTTGGATCAGAAGTGATATCAAAAGTTATTATAGGTTTTAAAAGAGATTCTGTTAAATTTAAAAAGCAATTAACTTCTTTATTCGAAAGAGATTTTTGTTCATTTACCGCTTTTAATTCTGGTGCTAACGCACCATAATCAGACTTTATAGTAAAAGAAGTGATAATGTTTATGTCTGCATCATATGGATCTCCGGTCCAAATAATTTTACTTCCAGGCTGGATATCAAAAATTTGTTTAAGTTGTCCCATAGCAAAATCATATCTACTTCCTTTGTCAATATCAAATACACCTTCCAATTTTAATTCATGAATATCATTCATCGTCATGTTCACATTCCCTGTTCCAAAAGCAGTAATTTCATCTCCAGTTTGCTCATCAAAAGTTAATTTAATTTGCGCTTTGGGAGTTATGGTGAAATTCAAGTCTAAATCAACCGTGCTAAAATCTACCTTAGGAACTATGTCTTCTTTTATTTCCTTGCTTATAAAAGTGATAAAATCATCTTCATCGGTATAATCGGAGGAGCCATACATTGGGAAATTTATTTTTGTACCATCTTCACTAGTTAAATCGACAGATACTCGAATATAAGATTCATCACCCTCTATTTCACAAAACCCACTTGCATATGCCTTTCCAAAGTAATAATCGCCATCTTTATATTTGGTATTCATTACAAGAAAGCGATTTGTCTTTTTATTTTTTATTGGATCATGATCTAAATTAACAAACAAGTTGTAGTTCCATTCTAAATAATTAGTGTGATAAACAGATGCATTAATATTTCCAACATTTCCATCTTCATCCACAACTGGCATATTGTCAATAAAAAAAGCATCTTCAATAACATTTATTTTTCCATTCAAATGCAAATCCACTCCCAAAAGAGCAATAGTTGCTTTTGTATCCTTTACCAAAAGATCTCCATCAATTTTAGGAGCTGTTAATTCGCCTTTTAATTTTATATTCCCATTGATTAAGCCAGATAAATCATCGACCACATCTGGATCTAGAAATGCATTTGCAAAATCAATTTGCATTTTATCAAAGCTTAAGTTAAAATCAAGATTATTTGTTTCTTTAAACACAAAATAATCTCCTTCAAAATCAAAAGTTTTATTTCCAAGGTAATCAAGGTCTCCATCTAAAGAAATACATTTTTTAATTGGATTCCAGGCAGCTAAAGTGGAAACATCCCCAACTTTTCTTCCATTTAAGCTCAAACTATCCACAAAAATTTGAGAAGAAAATCGAATGACACCTCTAGGATCAGAAAGAGACGCATTTCCATTGATGTGTCCTTGCATTCCAAAGTTTAAATTAAACATTTGATCGATATCGCTTAAATCGATATTGGATAAGTTCAGTTTTATCCCATCATAGTTCGCATCAGAAACACAGCCATTAATAGCTATAGATTGGCTTTCCCTTTTTAGAATTAAACTATCCACCTTTACATCAGAACCACTAATCATAATATCCGAAGAATCTTTAATTAACCAAACTTTTTTATTAAATGAAAATGTGGAAGGCCGAATAGAAAATGAATAAATATCGCTAGAGACTATATCCGTTTCCCAAAAAATATCCGACGCATAAGTCGATGAGGGGTCCCAGGTAATATGCGATTGTAAATGGCTGTTTTTTCCTTTGGTATTAAAAGCGAATTTTTTTAATTGAATTGAATCTCCTAGTTGAAAAGAGTCGGCGGTAAACTTCGCATCTATATTGCCATTATTTATTTGTTGATTAAGAAGAACAGACACTAATTTAACTTCTTTATATTTTATCGAATCTGAAGATATCTTTAATTTAAAGTTCTCTTTTTTAGAATCGTAGCTACCCAAAATCTGGGTGCCATTTGAAATAAACACTTGAGGAACAAAATTATCTAATACACTCTTACAATCTTTAAAAGAGGAAATAAAAACAAATTTGTTTTTATTTCGAGTTTTTTGCTTTTTTTGCTTTTTTTGAGAAGAATTTGGAACAAAAGAATTAAACAGATGAACCAATTCTTCACTAATTGTATTAAAATCAAATTTCCCATTTGCCTGAAAATCAAATAAAGAACTCAAAATGATAAATTCATCTTCTTTTTTACCTCTATTAATTTCACATCTAAATTTAGGGACATTAATAGGAGGCATTCCAGCTTTTGAATAATGAGAGTTTAGCATGGTAACTTTGCCTTCCAAATTATCTAGAGAACCTTTCATATTAACTTCCATGTCTGTCTTAAAAGTAGTTAGCGTATCGTTTGAAACGAGACCTAAGCTATTTAATAAAGCCTGTTCAAGATTGATTTTAAACGCGTACTTTCCACCTTTGTTAAAATCAAGAGAAACATCCTTCACTTTCATTTTAAGTTTTTTATCGTCTATTTGTAACTCACAAGCTAATTTATTCGATTCAAAAGATCCATTTTTGATAGAAACATTTTCATACAAGGCGTTTTCTAATTTCACGCTATTTAATGCTGCATTAAAATCATTCATTAAAAACTCTCCATCAGCAGGGATTTTTGATTCAAAGGATATTTCTCCTGAAAATTTCTCTATGCTTTCTTCGCTTAAAACTTCGCCAAGATTAAATGAAGAAACTCGTATCGATGAATTAGAACGATTTGCATAAATAAAAGCGTTACTGTTTATGCTATCCCATTTAATCTGAATAGCATCTAGTGAAAGAGCCCCCATATTGGTATTAATCGTATCCATGGATAGATTAAAATCAAATAACTCTCCATCCAATTGAGTTTCCTTAATTTCTAAATAAGATAATTTTTGAAGAATCGGGTTTGACAAAACTTCCAAAGTAGAAGAATTATTGGGTAAATCTATGTTTTGTATTTCTTCGAAATCAAGATACATATATTTGATGTTTTGATTAAATCTTGACGTATATATGTTCTTTAATTCTGGAAGATTAAAAGAGCCTTCTATTTTTGTTTTTTTACCTAAACTTAATTTTACTTGTCGCATTTCAAGCGTATTAAGAACATTATTGAAATTCCCAGACAAACTTACCTTTTGATTCATTCCATGAATTTGTGGAACGAAATAACTTAGATCTTGCATTGAGAGCAAGGAACTATCCATTTTCACATTAAATCGCACCTTTTCTTCAAAAGAATTAAATGCTTCAAAAGAATTGTAATTGAGGTTAAACGAAGAAAAATTAATTTCTGAATCTGTAGTTTTGATATGTAAATTTGCCAATTTAATTGATTGATTGGAAATTGTAGCTTGTGTAGTAAACTCACTAAGCTTAAACCCTGATTTGTCTATTGCAGAAAAGTGATCTACTTTAAAATAAAGGTCGTCTAAATGCGATTTAAAATCACTTATTTTAGCATTTAAATTTGCAATTAAAAGGTGATTAAAATCCAATTGATTTTTAGCTGGCATCGCTCTATAATCGTCATAGTGAAATCGCACATTATTCACGCCTAAATTTGAAATCAAAAAAGTAATTGGTTTTGACTCTTCTTTATTTTCGCTTTTAAAATAATCTATAATAAAATCGTAATTAAACCCCTTTTCATCTCGATTAATTTTTGCAACTCCTTGATTTATATCTATTTTTTTTAAGTGGATTTTATCTGAAAAAAAGCCAAGACTTTTCCAAGATACAGTAATCGAATTAAAAGAGCCAAGCGTATCTTTTTTTTGATCTTTGATCAAAAAACCATCTAGGGCCATTCGATTGAAAAAGATAACATCTAGTTTATCAATTTTAACCTCTGCTTTTAATTCTTTGGACAAAAAGCTGGTAATTCTTTTAGCCATATAAGTTTGAACAGGAGAAGTTCTAATAAGAAACGCAAAGATTAAAAACAAAGCAAGAAAGCATTCCAAGGAAATTCCAAGCGTTCGAGAAACAATTTTCAATACTTTTGTCATGAACTACAAAAGTACTCAATATTGAAAGATAGAAAAGTGTTTATTTTGGGAATTGAATCCTCTTGCGACGACACCTCAGCTGCGGTTTCCATGAATACGGTTATTCTCAGTAATGTGGTCTCGAGTCAACTTATTCATAAAAAATATGGGGGCGTTGTTCCTGAATTAGCTAGTAGAGCTCATGAGAAGAACATTATACCAGTAGTTGAGCAAGCACTCAAAGAAGCAAAAATAAAGATGGAAGATCTGAATGGAATCGCTTTTACAAAAGGCCCTGGACTTCTTGGCTCTCTATTAGTAGGCACCTCATTTGCTAAAGCTGCTGCATTAGCATTAAACAAACCTCTGTTAGATGTTCATCATATGAAAGCACATATCCTAGCACATTTCATTGATCAAAAAGAAAAAAACAAACCGAATTTTCCTTTTTTATGTTTAACGGTTTCAGGTGGACATACGCAAATTGTTCTTGTGAAGAGTCATCTAGAAATGGAGGTTATTGGAAAAACCATTGATGATGCTGCCGGAGAAGCTTTTGATAAAGCAGCAAAAATAATGGGCTTAGAATATCCTGGAGGTCCATTAATCGATAAATATGCCACTAATGGCGACCCCGAAAAATTTAAATTTGCCAAACCTAAAATAGCCGATTACAATTTCAGTTTCAGTGGATTAAAAACTTCTTTTTTATACTTTATTCAAAAAAAAATCAAAGAAAACCCAAATTTTATTTCCGAAGAAATGCCAAATCTTTGTGCCAGTTTACAAAAAACAATTGTGGATATCTTGATTGAAAAAATAAAAAAAGCATCTACAAATTTGAACATAAATGAGATTGCTATAGCAGGTGGCGTCTCGGCTAATTCAGCACTTAGAAAAGCACTTGAACAGTTAAACAAAAACCACGGTAAAAATGTATATATCCCTGATTTTGAGTACTGTACTGATAATGCAGCCATGATTTGTATTTCTGGATACTATTTATTCCAAAATAAAATATTTGCAGACCAAAGCGTTACTTGTTCTGCCAGAATTTAAAAAAAAGTTTTCAACATTTTGTCTAAGGAGTTATAATTTTTCTTATATTAGAAATGCTAAACCCCTACAACATATGGATTTCAAATTAATTGAAAAAGAGATTATTCCATCTCTAAAATTCAACAACAAACTTCCTGTTAACCAACATCCCGACTTATTAAAACAAATTAAAAAAGCCACTATTTTAGGAAATAGCCATCGGCGTAAAGTTGGTATCTTTTTCAAAGACGACAAAGGAGTGAAAAAAGTAGAAACAACCATTTGGGCTTCTGGGAAAAAATTCATTTGCTTGAAAGGAGGGGTTTGGGTTCCAATCGATCGCTTGCTTGAAGTTCGAATTCAGTAAGGTAAGTTCTAAATCCTCTTTTTGTTTTATGGTCATTTAAATCATTGAATTAATTTATTTTTTTAATCCCAATGAATATGTGATAAGAAGTGCTTTATCCCTATATTTGAAACCTAAAACCATACTTTTTCTGAAAATTCATTTACTATGAAACACTTATTTAAAATTATACCACTTTTTTTATTCTTGTTTTTAACGATCAGTGTTAATTCTCAACTAGAATACCCGGAAGATAAAGTTAGTTGGAAATTTAGTCTTAAACAAGATGGAGATGAGGCAACTATTGTTGCTAAAATAACCATGGTAAAACATTGGCATATCTATGCCGCAAACCTTCCAAAAGGAAGTTTTACAATTCCTACTACTATCGAGGCGGAAAAATCAAAGAACTATAAAATAATTGGAAAGGTAATCGAACCCAAACCTATTTTTGTGCATGATATGGAAGCGGATGAAGATCTGTATTATCACTCGAATACCATTACCATGAAAAGGAAAATCAAAGTCTTGTCGGAGGAAGATTTTACCTTAAAAGGGAAATTTGGATTTCAAACTTGCGATGACACGCATTGCCTTCCTCCTTTTGATACGGATTTTGAATTAAAGGTAAAAGGGCTTAAAAAAGAGAAAAGTTCTAATGGAAATTCGAAAGAAAAAGAAACAATTGATGATAAAACACCAATCCCTGATGAGGAAACTAAAGAGACACAGGTCGATGAATCAGATAAAAATGATGCTCTTTTTTATAAAGAAATTTTATCTTCCAAAGTAAACAAAGAATCTCATCCAGGACCACAAAATTTACTTGTGTTTCATGACCTATATGCAGGTATTGCCCATGCAAAAAAAGAAAATAAACCAATTTTTTTGGATTTTACAGGACATACATGTGTGAATTGTAGAAAAATGGAAGAACAAGTATGGGGAGAACCCGGAGTAATTGAAATTTTAAAAGACAAAGTGGTAATCATCTCTTTATATGTGGATGAAAAAACAAAATTACCCAAAGAAGAGCAAAAAGAAGTTATCGATGTTCGAGGCAAAAAAGTGAAATTAAAAACGGCTGGACAAAAATGGAGCTGGTTTCAAGCAAATAAATATAAAGCAAATACGCAACCATACTATCGCTTGCTTGATTGCAATGGAAAAGACTTGTCGAATGGCACTGCAGATTATCAAAATCATGGCTCCGCCAAAAAATTTAAAGCTTGGCTAGAATCAGGGTTAAACGAATGGGAAAAACAAAAGGGTTTAATAGAAAATGATGTTCAAGAAAAAGAAAATGCAGAAAATGCATCAGAGCCAAATTCAAAAGATTCTACAATAGATGTAGAATCAGATGAAAAGAAAGAGGACACGTCCAACAAATCGCTTTGGACTATTTTTCTCCTTTCATTTGGAAGTGGGTTTCTTGCTTTATTAACGCCATGTGTTTTTCCAATGATTCCAATGACGGTAAGTTTTTTTACCAAACAAAGCAAAACCAAAGCTGCTGGGATAAGAAATGCCATCATTTATGGAATTTCCATCATTGTTATTTTTGTTACACTTGGCACAGTCGTTACAGCTATTTTTGGATCCGATGCCCTAAATGCACTTTCTACCAACGTTTGGTTTAATCTAATCTTTTTTGCACTTCTAATAATCTTTGCCATTTCCTTTATGGGTGCATTTGAGATAACTTTACCAAACTCGTGGGTAAATAAAGTAGATCGAGCTGGAGACAAAGGGGGCTTAATTGGCATTTTCTTTATGGCACTTGCTTTAGCCTTAGTTTCTTTCTCATGTACTGGACCAATTGTAGGAACTCTTTTGGTCACTTCGGCCTCTATTGGTGGAATAGCTCCATTTATAGGAATGTTTGGGTTCTCCCTTGCGCTTGCATTGCCTTTTACCTTATTTGCAGCATTTCCTGGCTGGATGAATCAATTGCCAAAATCTGGTGGATGGTTAAATACGGTTAAGGTAGTTCTTGGTTTTCTCGAACTTGCCTTGGCATTTAAATTTTTATCCAATGCCGATTTAGTTATTCAGGGACATTATCTAGAAAGAGAATTGTTTTTAGCCATTTGGATAGGCATATTCTTAGTTTTGGCTTTTTATCTTTTTGGTTTATTTCAATTGCCACACGATAGCAAAATAGAAAGACTTTCGGTTGGAAGGGCTTTGTTTGGTACATTTACACTAGTTTTTGTTATCTATTTAATTCCTGGGCTTTGGGGTGCTCCACTAAAAATAATTTCTGGATTTCCACCACCAATGGCCTACAGTGAATCTCCATTAGGAGTTGGTGGGGGTGGCGCCTCTGCAGCTTCTCACATTGAAGGAGAAGATACGCATCCAGGACCACAAAACCTTCCTGTTTTTCATGACCTTCAAAAAGGAATGGCCTATGCCAAAAAAGTTGGAAAACCTGTTTTTTTAGATTTTACAGGACATGCATGTGTGAATTGTAGAAAAATGGAAGAACAAGTATGGGGAGAACCCGGAGTAATTGAAATTTTAAAAAACAAAGTGGTTATAATCTCTTTATATGTCGATGAAAAAACAGAATTACCTAAAGAGGAACAAAAAATGATTACCGATATTCGAGGCAAAAAAGTGATGTTAAAAACTGTTGGACAAAAATGGAGTGATTATCAAGCAAAAACCTATAAAGCAAATACCCAACCCTACTATCGAATGCTTAATTCTAATGGTAAAGACTTGCCTATTGGATCTGCAGATTATCAACATCATGGCTCTGCTGCAAAATTCAAAGCTTGGCTCGAAAAAGGACTTAAAAAAGCAAAAAAATAGTTACAATTTAAACTTAAATGTAATTCGTCTGTTAAGACCTATTTATATAGATGCTCCGAAAACCTTTTTTATTCCTGTTTGCAAGTCTATTATCAATTCCCATTGTTTCTCAAAAACAATTGCGTTGTAAACGCACCAATGAGTTTATAAAAGTTGATGGCAAGCTGGATGAAAAAGAATGGATCCAAAACAAAAATATTGCAAGTGATTTTGTACAACTAAATCCATTTCCATCAGCTCCTATCTCACAAAAGACAGAAGTAAAAGTTATTTATGATGACGAGGCAATTTATATTGGCGCTATTTGTTATGACAATAAAGATTCTATTTCTAAAGTAATTTCTTTTAGAGATCAATTATCTGCAAGAATTGATTTGTTTGGTTTCTTTATAGACACGTATAATGATGCTCAAAATGGATTCTTTTTTGGAGTAACAAGTCGAAACGTTCAAAACGATGCTAAAATAGCTCAGGAAGATTTTAATTTTCAACTCAATTTAGCTTGGAAAAGTGAAGTAAAAATTACAGATAGCGCTTGGGTTTGTGAAATTAAAATCCCCTATTCTGCCATTCGATTTCCAAAAAAAGAGATTCAAAATTGGGGAATAAATTTTGGCCGTAGTATTAGTCGAAAAAGAGAAGAAGCGTATTGGAATCCAATCACCCCAGACATGGGAGATTACAAATTAGTTCAATGTGGAGATTTAAAAGGCTTAAACGGAATAGACCCCCCTTTAAGGCTTGCATTTATGCCATATGTTTCGAGCTATGTAGATCAAATAAAAACAAACGATCAAAACACTTGGGCAAGCTCTTTTAACGGGGGAATGGATATCAAATATGGGATCAATGAAGCCCTAACTCTTGATGTTACATTGGTGCCAGATTTTGGTCAAGTAGTTTTTGACAAACAAGTCCTTAATATTAGTCCATTTGAAATAGAGTTTAATGAAAATAGGCAGTTTTTTACGGAAGGAACTGAATTATTCAATAAGTCCGATTTATTTTACAGTAGAAGAATTGGGGTTCAACCAAATTCTGAAGTAACAAACTCCGAATTAACCGAAGACGAATACCTAGAAAACATCGACCAAAACCCACGCTTATTAAACGCCACAAAGCTTTCTGGAAGACTTAAGAATGGCCTTGGTATTGCTTTTTTTAATGCCATTAATGACGTAAAGTATGGAACTGCCATTAATGAAAGCACCAATGAACAACGAGCAATTACTTGTTCTCCGCTAACCAATTTCAATGTTCTTGTTTTGGATCAAAATTTAAAAAACAACAGTTCGGTTACATTTACAAACACCAACGTCATGAGATCTGGCCACTTTTATGATGCAAATGTTTCTGGACTTGACTTTACACTGAATAGTAAAAACAACAACTACTTTTTGAGTGGTTATGGTTCTTTATCGGCAAAAATTTATCAGGAGGACAACAATTTAGGGCATGAAACAGGACTAAACTTTGGAAAACAGCGTGGTAATTTTGTTTTTGAAACCGAATACTTTGAACAATCCGATAGCTATGATATTAATGACCTTGGTTTTAATCGAGTGAATAACAAAAGAAATGTAGAGCTAGAGATTTCATACCGAGAGTTTTCTCCGAAATGGAAATTTGCAAATAAAATTTTTACTAATGCGGCCATCGAATACAAAAGACTCTATAATCCAAACAGTTATATTGGCACTTACTTTAGGTTAAATGGAACAATCGTCTCTAAATTTTTTCATGCAGGTGGAATACGAATGAATGGATCCATGACCGAATCGTATGATTTTTTTGAACCTAGAGAGTGGGGGAAATATTTCATTAGACCAACATGGATAACCTCATCAATTTGGTTTTCGAGTAATTATCAAAAACGATACGCCCTTGATTTCCGTTTACGATATACGGCTGTTCAACGAGAGAATTGGGATGAGTATGGGTATGCATTGGAAAATCGATTTCTTATCACAAAAAATATTTTTTTATATCATGAGTGGAGACAAGATTATCAATTCAATTCACAGGGGTATGCTGTATCTTTTGCTACCCCATCCATAACAAGTAATGAAATTTTATTTGGAAATAGAAATAGAATTAATACCGTTAACTCCATTCGAATAGATTATGGAATAACCAATAGAATGGGAGTTATCTTTAGCTTAAGGCATTACAACTCCATTATATCGTACAATTATTTTTACAAATTAATGGACAACGGAAGATTAGAAAACATCAACTATTCTGGCTTAGATGCAAATGGCATTTCTGTGTATGACATAAACTACAATGCCTTTACCATTGACTTACAATACCGATGGGTTTTTTCTCCAGGAAGTGAATTAAGTTTGGTTTGGAAAAACTCTATTTTTACTAGCAATGAAACTACCAATACTAATTATTGGGATAATCTAAACAACACTCTATCTGAAGGCCCAGTTAATAGTCTTTCGTTGAAAGTTGTTTATTGGCTTGATTATTTACAATTAAAAAAACTATTTCAATCCAAATCAAAAATTAAAACCTAAAGACTATTCTTTTAGGCTTTTTTCTTGCTTTTATGATGTAAGCCATCTATAAAAGTTATTTTTGCATAAAATCAAAATCAAATGCTTAAAGTTGGTCTTTTTGGGGTTGGACATTTAGGAAAAATACACCTTCGTCTATTATCCGAATTAAATAATCTATTCGAAATTGTCGGTTTTTTTGATCCAGATGATAATAATGCCATATTTGTTGAATCCGAATACGGAATAAAACGATTTCAATCCGAAGCAGAATTAATTCAATTAGTAGATTGCATTGACATTGTTACTCCAACCAAATACCATTCAACTGTTGCAAAAAAAGCAATTGATTTAGGCAAGCATGTTTTTATCGAAAAACCAATAACCCAAACCATTGAAGAAGCCGCAGAGCTTATTGATGCTGGGGAAAAACTAAAGGTGAAAATTCAAGTTGGACATGTAGAAAGATTTAACCCCGCCTTTATCGCTGCAAAAAATACGCTTAAAAACCCCATGTTTATTGAAACGCATCGACTTGCCCAATTTAATCCAAGGGGAACCGATGTTCCTGTTGTGCTAGATCTTATGATACATGATATTGATATTATCTTAAGTGTAATTGATTCAGAAATTAAAACGATATCTGCATCTGGAGTTTCTGTAGTTAGTGATTCTCATGACATAACCAATGCCAGAATTGAATTTGAAAATGGTTGTGTAGCAAACCTAACCGCATCAAGAATCTCTCTTAAAAACATGCGTAAATCCAGATTTTTTCAAAAAGATGCGTATGTAAGCATCGATTTTTTAAATAGAGAATTTGAATGCCTACAGATGGAATCAATAGATAACGAACCGGATCCGTTTGACTTAATTTTTGATCCTGGAGAAGGGAAAACAAAAAAGAAAATTTTAATTAACAAACCAGAACTTGAAAATACAAATGCAATAAAAGAAGAACTTATTTCCTTTTATAAATGCATCAAAGAAGAAAAAACACCAGAGGTTTCGGCAATTGATGGATTAAAGGCATTAAAGGTGGCACTTAAAATACATGATCAACTTCAAGAAAAATCTAGTTAACAAACACAATTTTTTTAATTAAATTTCGTAATATAGACTGTGAGAAAATTTAACCTATTATTTATACTTTCTTTCTTTTTCCTTTTTAATTCGTGTATCAAAAACAATCCAGACCCATCGTGGATTGAAGTGGATAGTTGGATTATTAACTCAAACCCAAATCTTGGGGGAGATGAAGGAGAATTGAATCATAATGTTACCGAAGCTTGGGTATATATAAACGATGAAATAATTGGTGTTTTTGAAGTCCCTTTTAAAATCCCAGTTTTGCATTCTGGAACTTCAAACATTAAAATATTTCCGGCTATTAAAAACAATGGAATTTCAGCAACAAAGAAAATTTACCCTTTCTTAAAGCCATACGAAATAAATGCCGAGTTAGTCCAAAATCAAACCTTAAACATTACGCCATCAACCATGTATAAAGATAATTTAAGCTTTTGGATTGAAGACTTTGAAGACATCTCTATTTCCTTACAAAATGACCCTAATACTTCAGCAGCAAATTATCAGGTAAGCAATGATCAACTTGAAAGTTTTAATGGAAATTATTATGGAAAAATAAATTTAAGTGAAATAGACAGCACATGGGTAGCATATACAACAGAACAAATGAATATACCTAAAGGACAAGACGTATATCTTGAAATTGATTATAAAAACGATATTCATCTAATTACCGGACTACTTTCCATTTCCGATAATGGCATTGTTAACAACCCAAACATTCAGCTTAATGCCCAACAATCCAATCCACCAATTTGGAAAAAAATCTACATTGACCTTAGAGAACTTGTTAGTAATCAGCCAAATGGATCTTACTTCGAACAATCATTTGAAGCAAAACTAAACCTTGCAGATGGACAAAACTCGGGCGAAATTTGTTTAGATAATATTAAGTTAATCCATTTTTAAACCATAAATGAAGAGTAAAAATTGGCGTATTTTATATGTTTTTTCAGATTGGATATCTGCCTTTATCACATGGTTTTTATTTTATTATTTCCGAAAAACATGGATTGAAAATGTTTCGTTTGATATTGATCGTTCTTTTTATATTGGAATTGTAGTTGTTCCTATAGCTTGGCTTTTGCTTTATTATCTTCAAGGAACCTACTTAGAGATTCGAAGAATGTATCGATTAAAAGCAATAAGTCTTACACTAAGTGCAACAATAATAGGCTCTATATTTATATTTTTTATTTTGCTTTTAGACGATAATGTCAATGCATATACCAAGTATTATCAATCCGTTGGAATTTTATTTTTATTACATTTTTTTAGCACCCTTACATTTCGACTCATACTGACAACAATTATTCTTAGAGAAATTAAAAAAATTAATAACGGTTTTAAAACACTTTTAGTAGGAGGTAGTCAAAAGGCGCTAACGCTTCATAAAGAAATAAGCTCTATTCCTAATTCCGTTTATAATTTTGTTGGATTCATTAGTTTAAATGGAGTTGATCAACACTTAAGCGAAAAACTACCCCACCTTGGGAAATTAGATAAAATTCAATGGGTTATTAGAGAGAAAAAAATAGAAGAAATAATTATTGCATTAGAAAGCAGTGAACACAATAAATTAAAAAGGATTATTAGTAAAATCAGTGGGGTCAATATCAAAATAAAAATTCTACCTGACATGTTTGACATTCTTTCTGGATCTGTGCGTATGACAAGTATTTTTGGAGCACTATTACTTGAAATAAATCAAGGGAATATGCCAATATGGCAACAAGCGTCAAAAAGATTTATAGATATTTTTGTTTCTATTTTTGCGCTTATTGGATGCATGCCTCTTTTTTTTATAATCGCAATCTTGATTAAATTTTCATCTAAAGGACCAATTCTTTTTTTACAAAATAGAATTGGTATTGGAGGAAAAGAGTTTAAAATAATAAAATTTCGAACCATGCATCTTAATTCGGAAAATAATGGACCACAATTATCCTCTGAAAATGACCCTAGAATTACAAAAATTGGAAGATTTTTAAGAAAAACAAGAATCGACGAATTCCCGCAATTTATCAATGTCATAATAGGAGAAATGTCTCTAGTTGGACCAAGACCAGAAAGAAAATTTTACATGACACAAATTGCCGAAATTGAGCCTCAATTTTTACACTTAACCAACGTAAGACCAGGAATAACCTCTTGGGGACAAGTAAAGTTTGGGTATGCCGAAAATATTGAAGAAATGCTAAGGCGCATGAAATATGATTTGTTATACATGAAAAATAGAAGTCTTGCTTTAGATTTTAAAATACTTTTTTACACTGCTTTAACAATAATAAAAGCAAAAGGGAAATAATTCCTTTTATTTCCCTTTTGCTACGTTTGTTAAGATTACTTTTATTTAAATTCTACCAGTTGTTCTTCTAATTAATTTTTGTTGTTGCCATTTTCGTGTTTTTATACAACCGGTAATAAATTGCGTGTTATGTAAAAAGTAATTGCTATCTAAATTTTTTTCTGTTTTTTTCATAACTAAAAGTTTTTATTTGTTTTACAAGGCAAATATCTGGCGATAAGCTCAGAAATAAACAAGAAATAATTGATAGGAATTAAAAATAAGCATTCCCCTATATTTAAAAGTAGGTGTTAACCTAAAGAGGCTAAGTATTTTTATGTATAAAGAGTGTCTTATTCTATTAAAATAGAGCTATACCATCTTTTGATAGATGCTGCATTTTGGTCTTTTCGATTTGCCAAATCTAAAAACTGATCTTTGGCTATTTTCCCTAAACCAAAATATTTTGATTTTGGATGAGAAAAGTACCATCCGCTAACAGAAGAAACTGGTAACATTGCTAAGCTTTCTGTTAGAGTAACCCCAGTGATATCGGTTGCATTAAGCAAATTAAATAACCCAATTTTTTCTTGATGATCTGGACAAGCAGGATATCCAGGTGCAGGCCTTATTCCTTGGTATTTCTCTTTAATTAATTCCTTATTGTCCAGGTTTTCATTTGAAGAATATCCCCATAATTCTTTTCTAACATGCTCGTGCATGTATTCAGCAAGAGCTTCGGCCAATCTATCGGCTAGTGCTTTAAGTAAAATAGAGTTATAATCGTCATGATCGGATTCAAATTTGGCAACAATTTCATCAAGACCAATGCCTGAGGTTACCACAAAGGAACCTATATAATCTTTTATACCAGATTCTTTGGGTGCAATAAAATCAGATAGTGCAAAATTTGCTTGACCAGGGGCTTTTTTTGTTTGTTGTCGAAGAGTTCTTTGAATATGAATACATTTATTCTGGTCTTCGGGGTCATATATTTCTATATCGTCGCCTACCGAATTAGCTGGAAAGAGTCCAATTACCACTTTAGAAGTCAACCACTTTTCTTCCATTATTTTATTTAACATCTCTTTGGCATCCGAAAACAATTTTTTTGCTTCTTTTCCAACCACCTCATCTTGCAAAATTTTGGGAAATCTTCCATGTAATTCCCAAGTTTGAAAAAACGGAGTCCAATCAATATAATCTACTATTTTTTTCAAAGGAAAATCTATATAAGAAGTAATTCCTAGTTTTTTTGGTTTTTTTATTTCATCAGTAGAAAAATCAAGAGATAATTTATTTTTTCTTGCCGAAGCAATAGGTATTAATATTTTTGCTTTTTGGTGTTTTTTATGATTTTCTCTCAATTTTGAATACTCTTCTCTCAGTTTATTTGTAAAATCTATTTTCTTTGATCCTAATAAACTTTCTGCTACGGTTACCGATCTTGATGCATCGAGAACATGTACTACTGAATCATTTGTATAATGTTCCTCAATTTTAACGGCAGTATGCACTCTTGAAGTTGTTGCGCCACCTATTAATAAAGGTATTTTTAATCCTGCTATTTGCATTTCTTTTGCAACATGAACCATTTCGTCAAGGGAAGGTGTAATCAATCCACTCAAGCCAATAATATCCACATTTTCATCTATTGCTGACTTAATTATTTTTTCTGGAGGGACCATTACTCCAAGGTCAATTATTTCGTAATTATTACACCCTAAAACAACACTTACAATGTTTTTTCCAATATCGTGAACATCTCCCTTTACCGTTGCCATTAGAACTTTTCCGGAAAATTTAAACTCACCTCCTTTTTCTGATTCAATATATGGAAGCAAATACGCAACTGCTTTTTTCATTACCCTTGCTGATTTAACTACTTGTGGCAAAAACATCTTTCCACTTCCAAAAAGATCACCAACGACATTCATCCCATCCATTAAAGGACCTTCAATAACTTGAATAGGACGATCATATTCCTTTCGACAAACCTCTACATCTTCATCAATAAAATCGGTTATTCCTTTAACCAATGAATACTCTAAACGCTTTTGAACCGTATTTTCTCTCCATGACAAATCAACTTCTCTTTTTTTTCTATCTCCCTTAACCGTTTGTGCATAATCAAGTAATCTTTCAGTTGCATCTGGCCTTCTATTTAACAAAACATCTTCCACATGATTTAAAAGCGTTTGATTAATATCAGAATATACCTCAAGCATGGTTGGGTTAACAATCCCCATATCCATTCCATTTTGAATGGCATGATATAGAAAAGCAGAATGCATCGCTTCTCGAACCACATTGTTTCCCCTAAATGAAAAGGATACATTAGAAACACCACCACTAACATGGGCACCATCTAAATTAGTTCGAATCCATTTGGTAGCATTAAAAAAGTCCTGAGCATTGTTGTTATGCTCGTCCATCCCTGTAGCAACAGGGAAAATATTGGGATCAAAAATGATGTCATTTTTAGAAAAATTTACTTGATCTACCAAAATATTATAGGACCTTTCACAAATTTCAATTCTTCTTTCATAAGAATCAGCCTGACCATCTTCATCAAAAGCCATGACAATAACTGCCGCACCATACCTTTTAATAATAGTTGCTTGATTTATAAAATTCTCTTCCCCTTCTTTTAAGGAAATGGAATTAACAACTCCTTTCCCCTGAAGGCACTTAAGACCTGCTTCAATTATTTCCCATTTAGAGCTATCAATCATAATCGGAACTCTACAAATATCTGGCTCAGATGCAATAAGATTTAAAAACTTCACCATGGCCTCTTTTCCATCGATCATTCCTTCATCCATATTAATGTCAATGATTTGAGCGCCTCCTTCCACCTGATCTCTAGCAACAGAAAGAGCTGCATCAAAATCTCCTTCTTTAATAAGTCTCAAAAATTTACGAGAACCTGTCACATTGGTTCGTTCGCCAATATTTACAAAATTGCTTTCCTTAGTGATTATTAAAGGCTCTAATCCAGATAATTTCAATGTTGGCATAGACATAACTAATCGGAAATTACAAGTTCTCTTGGTTTATAATTTTTTGCTAAATCGGCAATTGCTTTAATATGATCTGGTGTAGTTCCGCAACATCCTCCTATAATATTAACCAAGCCTTCCTCAAAAAAAGTTTTAATTTGATTTGCCATTAATTCAGGGGTTTCTTCATATTCCCCAAATTCATTTGGCAATCCAGCGTTTGGATGAGCACTAGTATGAAATGAGGACTTGCTATTTAATACTTGTAAGTATGGGCGCATCATGCTTGCACCAAGCGCACAGTTTAATCCAATACTAAGCAAATCAAGATGAGAAAGTGAAATTAAAAAGGCCTCTGTTGTTTGACCGGTTAATGTCCTTCCACTTTGATCCGTGATAGTTCCCGAAACCATAATAGGTATTTTAATCTTATTGGTATCAAAATAACTATCAATGGCAAATAATGCCGCTTTAGCATTCAAGGTATCAAAAACCGTTTCAACAAGTAATATATCCACGCCTCCTTTTATTAATGCGTCAACCTGTTGATCATATGCAATAACTAATTCGTCAAAAGTAACTGCTCTATACCCTGGGTCATTTACATCGGGAGAAATGGATGCCGTTCGATTGGTAGGACCAATTGAGCCTGCAACAAATCTTGGTTTGTCCGTATATTGTCTAGCTACTTCTTTAGCAATTTTTGCGCTTTCGAAGTTAATTTCATAAACTGCTGACTCTAAGTCGTAATCTGCTTGAGCTATGGTCGTTCCTGAAAAAGTATTCGTTTCTACTATATCTGCTCCAGCATCAAAATATTCCTTGTGAATAGCTTTAATGATATCTGGTCTTGTAATAGATAGTAAATCATTGTTTCCTTTTAAAGGTTTATGATGATGATTAAAGAAACTTCCTCGAAAATCCTCTTCTTCTAGAGAATAGCGCTGAATCATTGTCCCCATAGCACCATCAAGTACTAATATTCTTTTTTTTAGAACTTTAAAAATTTCTTCCATTTTATAAAAAAATAAAAACACGAAGAAAATGGGAAACCACACTTATCTTATTTCAATTAATAATCGAAATTGGATTTGGCACCTACTTTTATAATATAGCTAAGGGTTGCCAAGGTTTCAAAGGGCCAATCCCTCCACCTTTCTTCATAAGTTTATGCAATGAACGCAATACAAAAATAGTGTTCTTTAACCAAAAAACTAATCAATTTGAAATTATCTCAAATAACATAATAAATCTAGATTAATTCAAGGTGATATAAAGCAAAAATATCCATTGATACTGCAACACTAAAATGCAAAGCAATTCCTGTAAATATTGACTCTTTTCTCAAACTTAAATAACCTAAAATTAATCCTGCAAAAATAGCTCCAATTGTTTCTAAGAAAGGTTTTTGAAAATGAATCATGCAATAAGGAATTATCATGACAAGCACACTATAATCTCCAATTTGTTTTTTGAGACCATGAACCATAAAACCTCTAAAGAAAAACTCTAATGAAACAAATTGAAGAAAATAAAAAAATTCCCAAATAAGAAAATTAGAATGAATTTGATTAACAGATGAAAGCCTATAAAAAGGATATTTCACTAGAAAAGAATCTTGAGTTGATACTAAAAAAACAAAAGGGATCATAAATAAAAAAAAAACAAAAAATATCTGAAGATCTTTATAAAAATTTTTTGACATTTTTAATCCAAAATCAGATATTTTTCTTTTAAGAAAAAAGCTAATAAAGATCACGGGGAATACAAAATAAAAAAACACTCTGCAAATAGCCCAGTATATTAGATCAAATAATTGTTTATCATGAAACTGAAATCTTAATTCAATAAAAGAGTTACTAATAGAGTTTAAATGCAGTAATTTCAATAAACAAATAAAATCATTAAAACTTGTTAAGTATCTTATAAAGACTAAGGAAAAAACTGAAACAGAAATAACAAGAATAGCCGACTTACTCACATACTGAGACAGAAATAACAAGAATAGCCGACTTACTCACATCAGGCCACTTTATTGATGACTGTACTTTAATTAAATTTTTTTTGAACTTAATTAGACTCAAAATCAATTTGAAATTATCTCAAATAATTCATTAAGATTCGGAGAAATAATCACTTCTATTCTTCTATTTTTCGCTTTATTATTTTTATCCACTGGGTGAAATTCACTTCTTCCAGCAGCCATTATTTGAGATGGAAGTAGCTCTGACTTTTCTAACATTATCTCCACTACTGCCGTGGATCTCAAAACAGAAAGCTCCCAGTTATTTTTAGGATGCGTACCTCGATTCAATTTATCCGTATCTGTATGCCCCTCCACAACTATTTCCCAATCTTTTTCATTTCCAATAACCGACGCAAGTTCTACGATTGCTTTTTTACCCTTTGGTTCTATGGAAGTACTTCCAGATGCAAAAAGTAATTTTGCCTCCATGCTGATATATATTTTACCATTTCTTTGTTCAACAGTTAACCCACTATTTTCGTATGCTCGAAGTGCTGCAGCAATTTTATCTTTCATGGCTTGTATTGCTCTCTCTCTATTCTTTATTAGCTCTTCTAATTCATTCACTCGTTTTTCTCTTTCAATTAGAAGTCTTTCTTTTTCTCGTAGTTGTTTTTCAAGCTCCATTAGCGCATCTTCTTTTTTCTGCAGCTCTCTATTTTTTGCTTCCACTTCCGCTTGAAAAGTGGCAACCTCCCTTGCTTCCATTTGACTTAATTTTGAAAAAGAACTTTCAAGCTCCTGATTTTCCGTTCTTAATTTCTCGATTTCCAAACCAGATATATCTACCGTTCGTTGTAGTCCTACCAACTCTTTTTTAATGCGATTCAAATCCTTTTGTAATACTTCTTTTCTTTTTATACAGTCTTTAGCCTGACTTTCATACATGTCATTGTTGTTTTTATATTTTGCTAATGACTCGGCGCAAGCTTTTTCTTTTTCAAGCAATTCATTAAACTTTTTTGCTGGCACACATGAGAAAACCCCAAAAATAAATACCGAAAAAATTACTATATACTTGTATTTCTGACTTATCTTAATATTCATATACTATTATTAATTATTCATTAAACACAAATTTCAGATAAAGATTGCTTGGTTTTATTCATTCTACTATCTATTTATACACAATGCATATTGAATAATCGATAAAAAATAGATCAAAATTTAGAAACCTTTTTTGAGAAAAACCGTTATTACATTTATTAAATAACAAATGTAAACCTACATAACATGAAATCTATTTCCCTATTATTTTTAAGCTTCGCCATAATCTCGCCTGTTTTTATTTTTTCTCAAGTAGAAGAAAAAAACCCCGATGTAACCGATAAAGAAGAAGAAGCATGGGAATTGAGAGAAGATGAAGAGGAAGTTTCAGATAAAAACCAAGCGCATTGGGCAGGTATTGATATTGGGTTTGGAATGAACTTAAATAGCGATTTTAGTAATGACTTCACTTCAACAAATAATCCATATTGGGAAAATGAAGTTGGAAAATCACTAACCATGAATTTTAATTTTATTGAATACAAATTACCTATTTTAAAACAATATCTTGGTTTAACCACCGGATTAGGAATTGATTTTCAACTAATTAACTTTAGCTCTAACTATGTTCTATCACATGACGCAGATACCGTATATGCTATAGATGATCCTGTGCAAAGTTATAAAAGCAACTACTTAAGTCTAACTAGATTAAAGCTTCCACTTCTTATTGAGTTTGCGACCAAAAAAGAAACTAAAAAGTGCTTCTACTTTTCCGCTGGGGTTGTTGGAAGTGTTAGAATTGGTTCTTTTATGAGGTTAACAGGAAAGTACGACAATGGGGACAAATTTGACAATACAACTACGTCAAAGTTTAACCTAAATCCATTTGGACTTGAAGGAACCGTTCGTACAGGATACGATCGTTTTGGTGCATTTGTTAGCTATAATCTGCTTCCTTTATTTAAAGAAAATAAAACCGTTGCCGTTAACCCTATTCGATTTGGAGTTTCTTTTAACTTCTAGTGTGGCAGCTTTTTGTAAGTGAAATACGATTTAGGGGCGGGTTTGGCCGTTTTCGAGTCAAAAGAACGATTCAATATTTTTACCTCTGTTCTTCTATTTAATTGATGAAGGGACTTAAACTTAGTCTTATTTGAATAAAATTGATTGATATAGCTTTCATTTAATTCCACCAGTTTATTTTGCGATTTATCCATTATTTTTAATGGCTCTTTTTCCCCTTTACCAATAGGAACAATTCTTCTTGGATCAATGCCTTTTTTCTCCACTAAATATTTATAGCAAGCCTTTGCTCTATTATCAGAAAGGACTTGATTTCTATTTTCAGAACCTCTTGCATCGGTATGCGAACTTAATTCTATTTTCAAGCTTGGGTATTTAATTAACAATGCATAGAGATAATCTAAAGAATCCATTGAGCTTATATATTCATCTTGTACAAAAGTCCACTTATCTCTTGGATGTCTTATCTGAGGCAAATTAATTTTAGTCACCAATTCATTTACAGTTGGCTCTTTTATGGTATCGGATAAAATTATCTTCTGTCCAATAGAGTCGATTATTTCAAAAGAATAAATCCCAGAGAGACAATTCATTAGTTTAAACCCATTATTATCAATATCTCTAGAATTGTGTTTTTTCTCTTTATTGAACGAATAACTAATTTTATAGGGTTTTATGCCTCCTTTTATTTGCAAAGTAATCGCTCCATCTTCTCCTCCAAATTTAGTAACATCTTTTATCTCTTTGATGGAAGCAGACAAAGCTGGATAATATATTGGCTTACAAGAATATATTTGACTATACTTAGATTCTCTATTCGAGGACCAATACATGGTGTTTTTTGAGTCAATAAAAAAATAAGCATCAAAACGAGAGGAATTTATGTGCTTTCCAAGGTTTTTTGGTTTTGACCATTTCAACATGTCTTCTGACTCTTTAATGGAATAATAAATATCGGCTCCCCCTCTACCCCCACTTCTATTAGAGGAAAAGTATAATGTGTCCTTAGAATCAGATAAAAATGGACTCATTTCATAAGAAGAAGTGTTCACTTTTTTAGGAAGATGCACAGGAACAGACCATTGATTTTGTTTATTAAATGAAATATATAAATCTTCTTTTCCATAAGAACCCTCTCCTCTATAGCTTATTAATAGTACTTTTTCATCTGGATGCATATAAAAACCATAGTTTTCGCCAGTGATTTTGAGACCTGGGACAAATACGCTCACTGGTTTACTCCATGTGTTATTTGTTTTTTTACTGTAGGATAAACCTTTCTCTAAATCTCCTTTATCTGAATAGGATCCAAGTAAATAAACTTTTTTTTCATCTCGACTTAAGCCAACTACCCCATTATTAAATTTGTTATTAAGCACATTTAAATTTGTAGGCAATAACCATAATCCATTAATAGAATCAGAGGCATTAGAAATATAAATATCTTGATCAAATTTTCCACCTATATTTTTTTTGTCAAAGGTTTTAACAAATAAAATTTGTTTTCCATCGGAAAAAACAAATGGAGCAGACTTTTCGAATTTACTATATTTATTAAGCGAGAGGTTTTTAACCTCTGAAAACTTCCAAAACTGTCCTTTGGTAACGAAAGGAATAGCACTTAAGCTGGCAATCAAAACAAGTTTCTTTAGCTTCAACATTTCTTTATCAAAAAGTGGATATATAATTAGAGGGCCTTATATTATTTCCTATGGTATATACAAGTAGGAATTCGTGTCCTCCCTGGCTATATAAATAAATGTTATTTATTGGAATATCTAATGCATAAGAAACACTAAAACCACTATCAAAACAATAACCTGCATAGACACCTGAAGAATTCGAATGCCTATAATTTGCACCAAAAAACCAATTATTTGCCACATAAAAAGACAAACTCCCTTCTATGGAGAACTGAAAAGGTGCAACTTGTTTTAAAATCGAAGACACTTGCATTTCTGAATTTTGACCAATCGGAAAAAGATATGCGCCAAAGACATGCCAATGAATATTTCTATCAAAATTTACTGAAGAAGTACTAAGGGTTAAATAGTCTTTAGTGATTTGAGCTGCTGAAAGGCCAAAAACCAAACCATTATAAGCTAAAGAAAAACCTGCTGATAAATCAAAAGACAGTTGATTACTTTGATTTAAAACGTAGTTATCGTAGGTATTATCTCCTCCGGAATATGCACTATTAAAATCAGAAGGGTTAAGCACCGTTGCTTTATCTTTAAAAAATGAATGATTAGAAAGACCAAATCGAACACCACCAGTTAACTTAAGTCCTGAATAAAAAGAAACCCCAGAAGAATACATTGCTGAAAAATTCAACTTTCTAAAGGCTCCGTAATTGTCTGCTAAAAAATATCCTCCGACATAATGTCCTAAAAATTTGGGTTCAAATTCCATTTCACTCCTAATGCTTTTTGATACTCTTAATGATGGATTATAGGAACTTGGTTTATTTATTCGCATCTTAAAAGAAGTATAAGAACTCAGAGGCTCTTGTCCAAAACCAAGCATTTGCCATCTAGAACCCATGTTTATAGTCGTTTGATCAGATAGCGAAATAACGGAAGGATTATAAACTAATGGCACCGTTTGATAAAAAGTAAACTGAGGAAGCTGTTGAGAATATATATTAGCAATATGTAAAATGCATAAAAAAAGTAGGAGTCTTAATTCTAAGCGCTTTATCACTGTATTACAAAACTAATTTAGCCTCAAAAATAAGGGAATAAAATATAATTAACGTAACATCTTATATAATTAACAGTTAATTATATAAAGTTCTTCTATAAATGGAATTATATTTAACTTTACATCAATAAAAAATTATGGATATTTTATTTCAATTAGCACTTATTATAGTTCCTTCAGGAGGCGTTATGCTAACCGCAATTTATTTTTTTAAAAGAGAACATACCAATCAAAAAATTCAAGTACATCTTGAATTAAAAAAACAACGTCAAAAATTTTTTCTACCTAGTCGAGTGGAAGCATATCAAAGATGCGTTTTATTAATGGAGCGTATTCATCCTGGAACTTTAATCATGCGTCTTCACAAACCAAACATTACTTCTCAAATGCTTCAAAAACAATTATTAAAAGCCATAAGAGAAGAATTTGACCATAATGTTGCAGAACAAATTTTTATTTCGCCAAAAGCCTGGGAAATGGTTAAAAAATCCAAAGAAGAAAGCGTCAAAATAATCAACATTGCCTGTGATGCAGTTGGAAAAGAAGAACCATCTACCAAAATGGCGACAAAATTGTTTGAAATTATAGCTGAATTAGAAAACATGCCAACCGAAATAACCATTGGTCTTCTTAAAAAAGAATTACAAGAGTTGTTTTAAATCACAAATTAACTCCATGAAATTCTTTTGTTAGAATTTTATATTCTTCCGAATACCCCCCCTTTTTATCTCGAATAATTAAACTTGATTCTTTTACTTTCTTTGGGGTGTTTTTTTTGAATTCTACCACAATTCGATTGCAATTAGATTCTTTTCCATAAATATAAATTAAACTACAAATTTTAAGACCATGGCTCCTTGCTACTAAAGTCCATTCATCAAAATCCTTATATGGTAGAATAAGCCAAAAAACACCATTATTAGACAACATAGATGCGGATTTTTCAAAAAAAACATCTAGGAAATCTGATGAAAGATGTTTTGAAGATAATTTTCTTGATGAAGAAGATCCTAAATCAGTTAAATAAAAAGGAGGATTGGAGAAAATCAAATCAAATATTTGATTTGTCTTAAAAAAAAAGAAGTTTTCCTTTTTTACAGTAAGATTTTTATTCCATAAAGAATTTTTAAAATTTTCGTTTGCAAGTGATACATTAGCAGCATCTATATCAATTGCTGTAATCGATATTTTTGGGTTTTTTTGCACGGTCATTAATGCTAATACTCCTGTACCTGTTCCAATATCTAATGCATTTACATATTTTCCTTCAGGAATAAGCGAACCTAAAATCATGGCATCTGTACCAACTTTCATCGATGCCCCTTCTTGATTTATAGAAAAATGTTTAAAATGAAAAAAAACCATTATATATAAAGCGATAATAAGCCTTCCGGACAAGATATATATAACTTTCTATTGCGTCTATCTATTTTGGTCACTAAATCCTTCATCAAAGGAACCAATACCTCTTTTCCATTATTATTAATCTTCAATAATGGATTACTTGATAAGTCTAAAACATCTTCAACTAAACCAATTTCTCCATATGAAACATCTTGAACATTAAATCCGATTATTTCATGATCATAAAAAGAAGTACCCTCTAATTCGGGTAAATAAGATAATGGCAAGTAAATATTTTTTTTTAATAATTCTTTTGCTTGATCTTCATGATCAACACCATCTAGCTTAAGAATCGCATAACAGTTTCTAACAATTCGAATAGATATAATTGAAAAAGGAACTAAGTTCTGATTTAAATCACAATAAATCAATGTTAAACCCTTATAATCAAAAGGGTTAGTCACATCTAAAAACAACGAAACTTCACCTTTATATCCGTGAAGTTTCGCAATATATCCAAGATTGAAACAATCTTTTAAATTCATGAATTATTCTGGTGAAGTATCTTCAGACTTTTCTTGTTTTGGTGCTTCTTCTTCAGTCGCTGCTGCTTCTGCTG
>JAQWKT010000059.1 GCA_029247685.1 Crocinitomicaceae bacterium
TCATTCTTTAGGAAGAAGTTATTTTCCAAATGTAGATTTAAATCAATTTAATGATCAAATAAAAAAAGAATTAGAACTCGATATTCTAAACGATTTTGAACATGGATACAAAGGAATAATAAAACTTCCTAAAAATTCTAAAATGGGGGTTTACATTGCTTACATCTATTATTATAAATTATTTAAGAAAATAAAAAAAACCTCTGCTAAAGAAATAATGAACAAACGAATTAGAATTTCAAACAAAAGAAAAACCACGCTTCTTTTTGTTTCCTATTTGAAATTAAAACTAAAGTATATATAAGTTTATGACTGAAGTAATTCTTGTTGATGAAAAAGACGAACCTATCGGGCAAATGGAAAAAATAGAAGCCCATCAAAAAGGAAAATTACATCGCGCATTTTCCATTTTTTTACTCAATGATAAAATGCAGATTCTCCTTCAAAAAAGAAAATTGGATAAATATCACTCTGGAGGGCTTTGGTCAAACGCTTGTTGTAGTCATCCCCTACCTAAAGAACCAACTATTGATGCTGCTCACCGAAGACTAATAGAAGAGTTAAACATGGATTGTAAACTAGATTTTGTGTTTTCATTTATCTATAAAATTAGACTCGAAAATGTAATCGAAAATGAATATGACCATGTCTATGTTGGAAAAACAAATGAAACTCCTAATTTTAACCCTAACGAAATAAGTGAAATAAAATGGGTTGAACTTGATTTTTTACTTAAAGACGTAAAATTAAATCCAAAAAAATACTCCTATTGGTTTCATCATATTTTGACTCAAAATTTTAAAAAAATAGAAAGACATTTTAAATGAAAGTATGTAGAATAGCCTATTTCAATGCTGCGCATCGACTTTTTAACCCCGAATGGGATGATGCAACTAATAATGAAATTTTCGGGAAATGCAACAATCCTAACTATCATGGACATAATTATAAAATAGAAGTTTGGATTGAGGGAAAGGTGAATGAAAAAACTGGCTATGTTGTCGATTTAAAAGAAGTGAAAAACATCCTTAAAGAAAAAATCACCGATAAGTTTGATCATAAAAACTTAAATCTGGATTGCATTGAGTTTGAAGGACTGATTCCAACAGCAGAAAACATTGCTATCGTTTGTTGGAATATTTTAAATAAATCTTTTGATAAATCTTACGGATTAACTGTAAGATTATGGGAAACTGAAAAAAACATGGTCGAATATAATGGAGACTAAATCTTTTCAATCAAATTTGGATAGTCTGTTATAATTCCATCCACTCCTTTTTTTATCAAATCAATCATTACATCTTTAGAATTAACGGTCCATGGGATTACCAACAATCCTTTTTTATGTAATTTTTTAACATGGCATTTTTTTAAATATTTATAATTCGGACTATATGCATATGGAGTAAAAGATAGGCTTTTCAGTTTTTTTTTGAGTCCAAAAGCATTTTCAGTTAAAAAAACTAACTTAATCTTATTTTCTTTTTCATGAAGCGCTTCAAGAACTCTAGAATCAAAAGATTGAAGTGTAACCGAATTTTCCAAGCCAAGGTCTTTTATTTCCTTAATTACAATAGAAGCAAACAAATTCGGATTTGGAACATAGATGTCTTGCCAGTTTTTTTTAGATTTTAATTCAATATTAAAACGCACATCATCTCTATCATTAGTTCTACAATAATTTCTAACTTCTTCAACAACTTCAGCTAAAGTAGGTTTATGGGTGATCATTTTTTTTTGAGATAAAAATCGCTTATGTGGTTTACTTCCACAATCAACCGATTGAATCTGATCTAAATTAAGTCTGTAGATATTGTTTTCATAGGGGCATTCTTCACAAATCTCGTCTGAAAACCAAGGTTCATGTGAAACTACAAGCTGATGATCTTTTGAAACAACAACATCTAATTCTAATGTAGTAACTGGATATTTTAAAGCATTAACAAAAGCCAAAACACTATTTTCTGGAAACAGCCCCCGAGCTCCTCTATGTCCCTGCCAATCAAAAAGATTTTTTTGAGAAAAAAAAGAAAACGAAGAGGTACTAAAAAGCACAACAAGAACAAAGTAAAAAGAAGTAAATTTCATTGTTTTTTATTTTATTACTAATAAAATCAGGAATACATAATATTTTATAGAAAAATAAGAATCTAAAATGCCCCGTATTTTTCTAATTTTGCAGCATGATAACTTTAAACCAGCTTGGCATTCATCTACCACAAGGCTATTTATTTAAATCTATTAATTTACAAATTAATAAATCAGATAGAATTGGATTAGTAGGGAAAAATGGTGCTGGAAAATCCACCCTTCTTCGAATTATATCGGGTTCTCAATCTCCAAGTGAAGGAAAAATACATCTTGCAAAAGATACCTCTATTGGTTTTCTAACACAAGACATTCACATCCAATCTTCCAATAGTGTTTTTGAATATTTGAATAATTCTAATAAGGCATTAAAAAAAATAACAGATCGACTAAATGAAATAAACAAAGAGCTAGTTACAAGAGTGGACTACGAATCAGAATCATATCTATCTCTGCTGGATGAATTAAGTGATTTAAACGAATCTTTTTCCTTATTAGATGGATACACATGGGAAGAGCGAATCTCGGTAACGCTTAAAGGACTTGGATTTAAAGAAGAGGAATTAAATAAACCATTAAATGAGTTTTCTGGAGGATGGAAAATGAGAGCAGAATTAGCAAAAATATTGGTTAATCAACCGGATATATTGCTTTTAGATGAACCAACAAATCATTTAGATATTATATCCATAAGCTGGTTAGAAAGTTACCTTCAAAAGTTCGATGGAATTGTTATTCTTATCTCTCATGATCGATTATTTCTTGATAATATTACTCAAAGAACACTAGAAATAAGTATGGGTAAAATTTTGGACTATCCCTTTCCATATACGAAATACAAAAAAACACGCGAAGAGGAAATAGAAAGAACACAAAGCGCCAAAAAACAACAGGATAAAGAAATAAAACAAACCGAAATTTTAATTAATAAATTCAGAGCAAAAAAAAACAAAGCTGCATTTGCCCAATCTTTGATTAAAAAATTAGAAAAAACAGACCGCATAGAAATAGAGAAAGATCAAAATGCAAAAATGAAATTAACATTCCCTCTTAGTGTTCAACCTGGAAAATGGGTTCTTGAACTTAATGATATGGGGAAAAAATACGGGGATAATTTAATTTTCAAAGACATTAATATTACGGTTGGTAGAGGAGAGAAAATTGCTCTCCTTGGACCAAATGGGGTTGGAAAAACAACGCTTCTTAACCGAATAATGAAAAAAGTTGATGGACAAGGAAATGTGAACTACGGTCACAATGTAAATATCTCCTATTTTGCACAAAACAAAGCTGAAGAGTTAAATCCAGAACTAAGTGTCTATGAAACTGTTGATTCTATAGCTATAGGAGAAATACGAAAGGAACTTAGAACTGTTTTAGGTGCCTTTTTATTTGAAGGAGAAGATGTTTTTAAAAAAGTAAAAGTTCTTTCTGGTGGAGAAAGGACAAGACTTGCTTTGTGTCAATTACTTTTAAGCCCATCAAATTTTTTAATCCTCGATGAACCTACCAATCATCTAGATATTGCTAGCAAAGAAATTTTAAAAAAAGCGCTAAAGAGCTATAAAGGAACATTTGTAGTTGTTTCTCATGATAGAGAATTTCTTTATAATTTAACCAACAGAATATGGGAGATTGATAACAAAACACTTAAAATACATCATTTTTCAGTCAAGGAATTTCTGGAAATGAAAAACACAAATCCAGAAAAAGAAAAAAAGAAAAAACCACTTGCTATTCCATCGAAAAAAAAGAAAAACTCTTCTAATAAAAACAAATCAAACATTGAAAAAGAAATAAAAAAAGTAGAGTTAAAGATTAATCAACTAGAACAAAAACAAAAAGATCTACAACTAGAAATAAACAATTTAGATTATAGTGATAAAAAAAACGCCTCAGAAACTCTTAATAAGTATGATGCATTAAAAAGTCAAATTGACGAATATCTAAAAAAATGGGAAACGCTTCTTGAAGAAGAAGGAGTCTAATTCCGGTGTTTTTTTCTTAATCGTTTTTTGTTTCTTTTTATACTTTTTTTAACCTGTTTGGATTGAAGTTTCCAATACGCTCTATATGCCCTTTTCTTTTGCCTATTAAATTTTCTTTTTTCTTTTCGTTCTATTCTTAATATTTTATTTTTTGTTCGGCGAATGTTTCTTTGTTCATTTGACAATTTAGAGGACTTGCATGAACAAAAGCACATACATAAAAATGAAATAAGTAGAATGTGAACACGAAAGAATTTAGGTATCATTTTTGTATCTTTGCACTTATGAAGATAATTGTTTTTTTACTTTGTTCATTTCTTTTATTAAGTGGTTCATGTATTAAAACCCCAAATCATCCTGTCCCTTACATTCCATTTGACATAACTATCGATCTTAATTTGCCAAGCTACAGCCCTCTAAATGGGGTTGGTTCATGGGCTTATGTTAATGGCGGATCAAAAGGAATCATTGTATACCGAAGATCAATAGATGAGTTTATTGCTTTTGATAGACATTCTCCTGCGGATCCAGACGGGACTTGTGCATACCCTTTATTTCCAGACTCACAAAATTTCTTGTTATTAAAAGACAGTTGTTCTTCTGCTGTTTTTTCTTTGTATGATGGGTCTCCCATTAGTGGAAGCAGTTTTGGGTTAAGACAGTATGCGACATCATACAACGGAAGCAACCAAGTTCGAATTTACAATTAGAAATGTCTGATATTAAAGTAACCATCATAGATCGAGAAGGAAAAACCCATAAGTTAATTGGTCCTACTGACATGAACATGAACATCATGGAATTATGTAAAGCATATGATCTTCCTGTTATTGGAGAATGTGGCGGCATGGCTCTTTGTGCTACTTGTCAATGTTACCTTGAATCAGAAACAAACTTACCAGAACAAAGCGATGACGAACTAGATATGCTAGATCAAGCTTTTTATGTAGAAGAGAATAGCAGACTTGGTTGTCAAATTCATCTTAATGATTCCATCAACGGAATTGTATTAAGATTAGCACCAGAATAATTATTGTTTTTGAAGTTTCTGAATAAGTTTTAATACAGATCGTCTTGGCATAAAAGAAAGTATCCCATTAATAAATACACTTAATGATTTTTCAGTAATTGCTACCAATCGACCTTTCAGCATTGCTCGATAACCGATTAAGGCAACATAACGTGCTGATTTGGCTCGTTTACTAAACAAACGATTATCTTTCATGCCAGCAACATTTTGAAACTCCGTTACCACAGGCCCAGGACACAAGGCCGTAACCGTTATTCCATAAGGCTTCACCTCTTGATCAATTGCTTGAGAAAAAGAAACAACAAAAGCTTTACTAGCAAAATATACCGCCTGAAGAGGACCTGGCAAAAACCCTGCGACACTTGCTGTATTTAGAATTTTACCTTTTTTTCTTTTGATCATTCCCTGTAATATTCCATGCGTTATTTCCACACATGCTGTAATGTTCAAGCGAATCATCTCCTTTTCTTTTTCAAGATCTCTTATATGAAATTCTCCATAACCTCCAAAACCCGCATTGTTCATCAAGTAATCAATTTCAAGCCCTCTTTTTTCTACCTCATTTACAAGAGCTGTTCCAGCACCGTATATACTAAGGTCTAATGAGATTACAAGCACTTTAATTTTATAGGTTTTTTCTAGGTCAATTTTAAGATTTTCTAATTCATCCTCTCTTCTAGCAACAATAACTATGTCTCCCCCATTTATGGCATGGATTCTAGCAAGTTCTTTTCCTATTCCACTTGATGCACCGGTAATTAAAGCAATGTTTTTCATATTATTAAAACGATTTTATAATGGTGATATTATAACAATATCCTAAATTTGATTATTATTATTGTAAAATCATGCGTAAATTTCTCTTTTTTATTTCTTTCATTCTTGTATTTAATTCGCATGCACAAAATGAATTAAAAATATGCTCATTTAACATACAGTTTTTAGGCCATTTTAAAAATAAAGAAAATAAAATAATGGCAAGGTTTCTTGAGCCATATGACATTGTCGTTATTCAAGAAATGGTTGCTCCCCCTGTAAAAGGAAAATATCTAGATAAAAGCTTGTATAAAAAAGACCTAGAAAGTGCATTATTTGTTAATGAAATGTTGTCAAGGGGATTTAGTTTATGGCTTTCAACAGAGGATACTGGACCCACAAAAAACCATTCCGCTTCTCCAGCTAGCGAGTGGTGGATTATTTTTTATAAAAACAATAAAATAAAGGCGGATTCATCCAGGTTTTATGGCTTTATCTCTTCTCCGTTAAGTGCAAACCCGTCCTATGAACGCGTTCCCTTTGCATTTCCGTTTCAATCAGTAAATGAAAAAACTACCTTTACCTTGATTCCAGTTCACTTAAAGCCTGGAAACAGAAAAGAAGACCAATTAAGAAGACAAGAGGAGTTAAACAGTATTTTTAATTGGACAGCATCTCAAAAAGAAAAAAACAAAGACTTTATTGTTCTTGGGGATTTTAATATTTATAAAAAAGAAGAATTTCTTCATTTTGAAAAAGACAAAATATACAGTTTAAATAAAGCCTGTTTACCTACAAACACAAAGCTTTATGAAACCCTAAAAAAAGGAAAACCATACGATCATGTTTTTTACAATAACTCAACAAAAGAAGACATTAAAGAAAACTCTTTTAAAGTAGTTGACATTAGAAGGGAACTTATGCAAATGAATCCTTCAAATGTCGTAATGCCATATGATCACAAAAGCTTTCGAACCAGGTATTCAGATCATTTGCCTATTTCTTTTGAGTTGCTTCTCAATAAAGATTCAGATTAAATTAATCAGTAAGAATTTTTTGAATGTCTGGTTTAAAATATAAGTCTGACTTTAAAACCTTTCCATCTTCTCGGTAAATTGGATTTCCATCGGTATCCAATTTACTCATATTTGAACGTTGAATTTCTTCAAAAATCTCCACAATTTTATCTTGCATTCCATGCTTTAATATCGTTCCGCAAAGTATATACAATTGATCGCCAAGTGCATCAGCGACCTCTATCATATCTCCATCTTTTGCAGCATCCAGATATTCTTCATTTTCTTCACGCATCAAATTGTACCTAAGCATAATATCGTCATTACTTAAATCGACTGTTGGTTTGTAGTTGTTTTTTATTGAAAAGGCCTTATGAAACTTTTCTACACATGTGATTATTTCTTTAAAATCCATAATTAATATTGGGGAATAAAATTTAAAACAAAATTAATAAGACTTGAAAAACAATACCAACAAATCCTTAAATGAAATAATTATTTTTGTGTTAGCGTATTTTTAACTTGCTGTTAAGTTAAACTAATTAGAATGCACCATGAAAAATTATTTTTTTCAAAAAAAAAGAACCCCACCCCTATTAATGATTTTATGTATTCTAACACTTATTAATACAAGTTTAACTTTACTAGGAGGAATTGTAAGTATTCTTTTTGGACCTCAAAAGGAAGCGCAAAGCCTAACCTTGGCGTACAAATTACCAAATGATGCAAATCCTGAACTTATTGATTCACTGGAGCAACTAGAAACTTTTTTGGGAGCTATTAATGAACATTTCTATTTTTTTAATGTCGCTTCATTACTTTTAGCATCTATTGGAATTATTGCTGTTCAAAAAATGTTAAGTGGTAAAAATTTAGGCTTTCACCTTTATATTATCTACAGTATCATTTCTATTGCACAATACTACATATTAATACCAATAAGCGACATCCCCTCTTTTTACATTATCACAAATTTGGCATTTAGTGTTTTTTATATTTTCCTATACTCCTTAAATTTAAAATGGATGAATAATCACATGGAAAATGAAACTCCATTTTAAAAAATATATCAAATGAGTAATCAAGTTATTATTGGGATTTTAATCGGCTATTTTGCCTTATTAATGGGCATTTCTTTTTTTACTTCAAAAGGAGCTGATTCCAAAACTTTTTTTACCGGAAACAGAAAAAGCCCCTGGTATGTGGTTGCTTTTGGAATGATTGGTGCTTCTCTTAGTGGCGTAACATTTATTTCTGTTCCTGGATGGGTAAACGACTCCAAGTTCAGTTACATGGTCGTTGTTTTTGGCTACTTAATTGGATATCTGGTAATCACTTTTTTGCTTTTGCCCTTATATTATAAACTTAATGTTATTTCGATATATGAATATCTAAAAGAACGTTTTGGCAATTACAGTCACAAAACAGGAGCTTTTTTCTTTTTGATTTCTCGAATTCTAGGCGCTAGCTTTCGGCTTTATCTTGTCGCTATAGTATTGCAACAATTTGCATTTAATGAAATTTTTATTTTTGGAAAACCGTGGCCTTTTTCATTAACAGTCATTTTATCGATTTTACTTATTTGGGTGTATACCTTTAGAGCCGGAATAAAAACCATTGTATGGACCGACACATTACAAACACTTTTTATGCTTTTAGCAGTGGGCATTGGAGTGTTTATGATCTTAAACAAGCTTGATTTAAGTTTTTCAGAGTTTATTGTTTCTCCAGAAATATCTAAATACAACGATTTTATTATTTCAACGGATTTCCTATCAAAGAACCATTTTATTAAACAATTTTTAGGTGGGGTATTTATTGCGATATGCATGACTGGGCTTGACCAAGACATGATGCAAAAAAACTTAAGTTGCAAGAATTTAAAAGATGCACAAAAAAACATGCTTTCATTTAGCATCGTCTTACTTGTCGTTAATTTTTTATTTTTAATGCTCGGAGCACTCTTGTTTATCTATGCTGAAAAAACAGGAATCTTAATGCCTGAAAAAACAGACTTGCTTTTCCCAACAATTGCGCTTAATTCAGATCTTGGAATAGCGATGGCTATCACTTTTTTACTTGGGTTGATTGCAGCGGCTTATTCTAGTGCCGATTCAGCTCTCACCTCTTTAACCACCTCCTTTTCTGTTGATTTTTTATCCATTGAGAAAAAGAATCCAAAACAACAAAATGCAATAAAAAATAAAACACATGTTATGATGTCTTGTATATTGGTTTGTGTGGTAATCATATTTAATAATTTAAATGATAAAAGCGTAATATCTGAATTATTAACCATTGCTGGTTATACCTATGGTCCCTTATTAGGATTGTTTTCTTTTGGTCTATTTAGTAAACGAAAATTACAAGAAAAATGGGTTCCATATCTATGTGTTTTTATTACTATACTAGTCTACATAATTAATCTTTATTCAGAAGAACTATTGTTTGGTTATCAATTTGGAATTGAATTGCTTATCTTTAATGGACTGCTTACATTTGTTTCCTTGTATTGTATTTCCTACAAGCCGATCATAATTAAAAAAAATTAGATGAATATAATTCTGGATGATAGTAACTTACACGAAGCATTTGCTCCGCATTCTTTAACAAGGCCTATTGGGGATTTGAGAGTTGGTATTCTCACAAACAAAGAAAGGTGGTCACATTATTTGCCCGAAGCAATAATCTCTTTTAAAACAAAAGATTATTTATCAAAGCAATTTGATTGTATAGATCCTACAAAAGAATCTATAATTGTTAATGCAGGAATTATTCCTAATTCGGAATTTGTTGCGACCATTATTAATCTTAATGAGGATGAAGCACTTTATTTTAAGAAAGGAAAAGTGGCACATAAAGGCAAGGCAACAGTAAAAGTTAATTATTGTGGAGAAGAGCCCATTTGTATAAGTAAAAGATGGCATATTTTTCAAAAAAACAAAGAGGCTATTCAACAAGATTTTGAGCTTCTGATAAAAGAACGAGTTTCTAAAAAATTATCTTCTACCAACACACTTTTAGGACCAAAAAATAATTTATTTATTGAAGAAGGAGCAGTGGTTGAAGCATGTATCCTTAACACCAATGAAGGCCCAATTTACTTAGGTAGAAACTCCATTATAATGGAAGGTAGCCTAGTTAGAGGAGCTCTTGCATTAGGGAATAATGCAACCATCAAAATGGGTGCTAAAATATATGGAGCCACAACAATAGGACCTCATTGCAAAGTTGGTGGAGAAATAAACAATGTCGTTTTTCAGGGATTTTCTAATAAAGGACATGATGGATTTCTTGGAAATTCAATTATTGGAGAATGGTGTAATCTTGGTGCAGACACAAATACCTCTAATCTCAAAAATAATTATGGCCATGTAGACACTTTCTGTTATGAAGAAAACAAAATGGTTAAAACCGATACTTCGTTTTTAGGCCTCTCTATGGGAGACCATTCCAAATGTGGAATCAATACCATGTTCAATACCGGAACAGTCATTGGAGTTTCTTGCAACATTTTTAACGCAGGATTCCCTCCAAAACACATTCCTTCGTTTTCTTGGTGCAATTCAAGTACAATCGTTCCATACAAATTTGAAAAAGCAGTGGAATATGCAAACAACATGATGGAAAGAAGAGGGAGATCTTTAAATAAAAATGAAGAACTGATCCTTAAACATATCCTACAATCTAAATAAGACAATTTTTCTTAATTTAATTTTTGGCATAAGTCTTGACCTTAATTGGTTTGTATTAATTAAATAGTAACCATGTATTTTATTTTCATTAATAAGTACATGATTATGACAAAATGGCGCAAAGTATGTCGTTTTGAATTAAACCAAAAATTAACATGAGCGATCTATTTAAAAAGGACTTTTTAAATCTTTCAAAAATCTCTGAATCAGATGCAGAGTTTATCCCATTAATTACTTCCGAAGAAGAACAAAATATGAATGAAGAGATCTTTCCAGAAGATCTACCAATTTTGTCTCTTAGAAACAATGTTTTATTTCCTGGAGTGGTTATTCCGATTACAGTAGGAAGAGACATGTCTATTAAATTAGTTAATGATGCAAACAAGGGAGACAAAATAATTGGGGTTATCTCACAAAAAAATCAGGAAGAAGAAAATCCAGAATTTGAAGATCTTTATAAAACGGGGACAATCGCTCAAATAATCAAGCTTCTTAAAATGCCCGATGGAAATACCACCATAATTATTCAGGGAAAAAGAAGATTTAAAATGATTGAGGAAACACAATCAAAACCATATTTAAGAGCAAAAGTTAAGGCTTACATTGAAAACAAAGTCGATACCACAAAAAAAGAAATCCAAGTGATGATTAAAAGCGTTAAAGAGATTGCTTTACAAATCATTAAAGAAAGCCCTAACATTCCATCTGAAGCCTCATTTGCACTTAAAAATATTGACAGCCCAACATTTCTAGTGAATTTTATTGCTTCAAACATGAATGCAGACGTCTATAAAAAGCAAGAAATGTTAGAGGAAATGGATTTTAAAAATAGAGTAATGAAGTTAATTGAGCACCTTTCCCTAGAAATGCAAATGCTCGAGATGAAAAATGAAATTCAAAGTAAAGTAAAAAAAGACATTGATCGTCAGCAACGAGAATATTTTCTTCACCAACAAATGCGAACTATCCAAGATGAACTTGGAGATAATCCTCAAGAGCAAGATGTAAAGGAACTTTATAATAAATCGCTGAAAATGAAATGGAATGATGAAGTAAAAACCATTTTCAGTAAAGAGTTACACAAACTTGAAAGAATGAATCCTCAAGGTGCAGAGTACAGCGTACAGTTAAATTATTTGGATTTATTACTTGATCTCCCTTGGAATATTTTCTCAAAAGACAAACTAGATTTAAAAAGAGCCATTCGTATCTTAAACAAAGACCACCACGGCCTTGAAAAAGTAAAAAAACGAATCCTAGAATATCTAGCAGTAATTAAACTTAAAGGAAACATGAAGTCTCCAATTTTATGTTTATACGGACCTCCTGGAGTTGGAAAAACATCCCTTGGTAAAAGCATTGCAGAAGCAGTTGGAAGAAAGTATGTTCGAATGTCATTAGGAGGTTTACACGATGAATCAGAGATAAGAGGTCATCGTAAAACATATATTGGCGCAATGCCTGGAAGGATCATGAAACAGATTAAAAAATCAAAAACATCTAATCCTGTTTTCATCTTGGACGAAATTGATAAAATAGGAAATAGTAATCATGGCGACCCATCATCTGCCCTATTAGAAGTTCTTGATCCTGAGCAAAATAAAGCCTTTTACGATAATTACATTGAAACAGAATTTGACCTTTCAAAGGTCATGTTTATTGCTACAGCCAACAATCTTTCTTCTATACAGGCTCCGCTTAGAGATCGAATGGAAATGATTGAAGTTAATGGGTATACCATAGAAGAAAAATTAGAAATTGCAAAAAAACATCTTCTTCCAAAACAAATCATAGAGCACGGACTTAACAAAACTCAAATCAAATTATCAAAACCATCCTTAATTAAAATAATAGAGGAATACACAAATGAATCTGGAGTAAGAGGATTAGACAAGACTATCGCTAAAGTAGTTAGAAACAGAGCTCGTCAAATCGCCTCAGATGAAACCTACGAAACCTTAATTAAAGAAGACCATCTTTTTTCAATTTTAGGAGCTGGAAGAGCAAAAACGAAATATTCAAATAACGAAGTAGCTGGTGTAGTTACTGGACTTGCTTGGACATCATTTGGTGGAGACATCTTATTTATTGAATCTTCTTTAACAAAAGGAAAAGGAAAGTTAACCTTGACGGGGAATCTAGGTGATGTAATGAAAGAGTCTGCTATTCTTGCGCTTGAATTTTTAAAAGCACACTGCAATTGGTTAAAACTACCTCAATCTGTATTTGATAATTACAACATTCACATTCATGTTCCTGAAGGAGCAACACCAAAAGATGGACCTAGTGCGGGAGTTACAATGCTTACCTCTTTGGCATCCTTATTCACACAAAAAAAAGTAAAGAAAAACCTTGCCATGACAGGTGAGATAACACTAAGAGGAGATGTGTTGCCCGTGGGTGGAATAAAAGAAAAGATTCTTGCTGCAAAACGAGCAAACATTAAAGAAATCATCTTATCTGAAAAAAATAAATTTGATATCGATGAAATCGATGATAATTATTTAAAAAACTTAAAATTTCATTTTGTGAATAGCATGAGAGAGGTTCTTGAATTATCTTTGTCAAAAGAAAAAGTTAAAAACCCTATTGATTTAAACAAAAATTAATGCTTTACAATCTCTCTGAAATAACCGATCTAATAAAAAACAGAAGAACCGTTTACCCTGAACAATACACCGATAGAAAGGTTCAAAAAGATCAAATTGAACTAATTTTAAAAAATGCACAATGGGCTCCAACTCATGGCAATACGCAACCTTGGAGGTTTGTTGTTTACACAGAAAAAGGCAAAGAAACATTAAGTCACTTTTTAGGACAACTATATCTTCAAAAAGTTGAAAAAGAGAAACAAAACAGCCTTAAATTAAAGAAGTTAACACAAAGACCTCTTAACTCATCTGTGGTTATTGCGGTATGTATGTCTCGTCAAAAAGAAGAAAAGATTCTTGAAATAGAAGAAATAGAAGCTGTTGCTTGTGCCGTTCAGAATATGCAATTAACTTGTACTGCTTATGGATTAGGTTCTTTTTGGTCAACACCAAAACTCATTTACTCTAAAGAAATGAATACGTTTTTAAACCTAACAGAGAAGGATAAATGCTTGGGATTAATTTATATTGGTTATCCAGCAATAAAATGGCCCAAAAGTCATCGAAAACCAATAAATTATAACACCACATGGATAACCCAATAGACCATACAATAGATCTTGGGTTTGTTAATTATGTTAAACATCCTCAAAACAGCAAGTATGTTGTTTTTCGATTTAGAGATGCCAACAGAGCTAAATCTTTTGAATCAGAATTAAAAAAACAAGAATTTTGGTTTGAAAAAAACACTGCCGAATCTAAAGGGAAAAATTATCATCTTTTTGGAATACATCAAAATGACTTTAAAAAAGTTCAACAAATAAACTACAAGGTAGAAGCTTTACACAAAAAAAGAATAATTCCTGGGAAATATTTTAGAATTTTTATTTTAGTATTAGGGCTAGGATCACTAACGATGGCTATAATTGGATATATATTATCCTAAAACTACAATTCTTTTAATTCTGAAATTGTTTTTATTGGATTTGACGATTTAAAAACAAAACTTCCAGCAACTAAAATATCTGCACCAGCATTTGAAAGTGCGGCACCTGTTTCTAAATTAACTCCACCATCAACCTCAATCAAACATTTCGAGTTGTTCTTAACAATTAACTCCTTAACTTTCTCTACTTTTTTACAACTGGAATCAATGAACTTTTGCCCTCCAAACCCAGGGTTAACAGACATAATCAAGACTAAATCGAGCTGATCAATTACTTCTTCAAGAAGCGAAACAGGCGTATGAGGATTAAGTGCTACACCAGCCTTCATCTCCAAATGTTGAATTGCCTGAATCGTTCTATGTAAATGAACACAAGCTTCATAATGAACCGTTAAAAAATGGGCGCCAGCATCTTTAAATGAAGAAAGATAAGCATCTGGATTTTGAATCATTAAATGAACATCCATTGGTTTTGTAGCATGTTTTGTCATCGCTTTTAAGACAGGTAATCCATAGGAAATATTTGGAACAAAAACACCATCCATAATATCGATATGAAAGAAATCTGCTTTAGATTGATTTAACATTTCAACATCGCGTTGAACATTGGCGAAATCGCAAGACAATAATGAAGGGGATATTAACATGTTGAAATTTAATAAAATTTAAAGAGAAAGCATTAAAATATAGTTAATTTCGATAAAAGTTTCAAAACACTTAATAAGTTAATGATTGGTTTTTACTTTATTATCGCTATTACTGTTTTAGTTTCCATTAATGGATTTCAAAACAAAACCCTAATAGATAAATGCTTGTTTTCCCCATATTTAATTAAAACATCAGGGGATTATAAAAGAATGCTTTTGCATGTTTTTATTCATGCAGATTATGCGCACCTTGCTTTTAACATGTTTTCTTTATTTTTTCTTGGAGAAATTTTATTCGACTCACTCATGTTGTATAATGCCGATTATGGCGTAATGCACTTTTACATTATTTATTTTGTAGGTGGATTATTTGCAACTATTGGCCCATATTATAAAAATCAAAACAACGCTTCTTACGCTTCCCTTGGTGCATCAGGCTGTGTTTCTGCAGTTGTTTTTGCTTTTATATTATGGCACCCGAGCCTTGAATTAATGCTTCTTTTTTTTCCCTTTCCTATCCCTGCATATGTTTTTGGACCAATTTATCTTGCCTTAGAATTTTTTGCTTTAAGAAGAGGAAAAGGCAATATCGCTCATGATGCACATATCGGCGGAGCTTTTTTTGGGATTATATATATATTACTTATCAACCCACAAAAAGGAATTAATTTCCTAGAACTAATATCTTTGTAATATGTTCAACGCATATGTAAATAATAACGGGAAAATAACTTCTTATAATACCCCCAGTATTTTATCAGGAAACAGAGGACATCTTTTTGGAGACGGATTATTTGAAAGCATTCGAATTATTAATGGCAAGCCTGTCAATTTAAAAAATCACATCTCCAGATTAATGGATGGAGCAAAAGCCCTTAAAATTGAACGCCCTAATCATTTTGGAAATGATTTTTTTGAAACAGAAATTAAAACATTAATAAAAAAATCAAACCTAACTGATGGAGGGAAATGTCGGCTATCTATTGATCGATCCGCTGGAGGTACATTTTTACCTGCGGTTAATTCCTGTACTTATCACATTGAAATACAAAACCTCTCAGAAAATTATTTTGAATTAAATCCAGTAGGATTAAAACTAGATGTCTACCAAGACATTAAAATTCATAAAAACTTTCTTTCTTCTTATAAAACAAAAAACTGCTTAGCATATGTGATGGCTGCATTAAATGCAAAAGAAAAGAATTTGGATGATGTCTTTATGACCAATGAAAAAAGGCAAATAATAGAATCTTCTAATAGTAACCTTTTCATTGTGCATAATGGAGTATTATACACCCCTAGCCTAGAGGATGGTTGTTTAGCAGGAACCATGAGGATGCAAATAATAAATTTAGCACTAGAAAATAAAATAAAAGTTTATGAATGCAACATTATGCCCCAAAACCTTTTATCTGCAGAAGAAGTTTTTTTAACAAACGCAATAAAAGGATTACAATGGGTTGGGAGTTTTAGGTCAAAAAATTACTCTAATGCTATGGCTCGTAAATTTGTGGTTTTACTCAATGAGTATTGGCAAAAAAGAACCCTTTCTGAAAAGAAGAAAATCATCAAATAAAACACCTTGAACAGAAAAAAAGTCTTAATTCTTGCCTGGATTACGTTACTTGTTTTTCCATTGCCCGTTGTGCTTTTTTTCTATTATGGAGAAGGGCAAAATTTTTATGAAATTTTTCAGATTCAAAAAATTAACCTTATTCCAATTGGATATGGACTAGAGTTTGGAATTGTATATGCTTTTTTTGCTTCCATTTTATTGAAGTCTTCTGTTTTTAAAGAACTCCCACTCAATTTAGACAAGCTAATTTCATCGATGAAAATCACAAGAACAGATGCTTTATTTATTTCTTTTTGTGCTGGATTTGGTGAAGAAATTTTATTTCGAACTGGAATGCAACATTATTTAGGCATCCTTATTACCTCTATTTTTTTTGTTGCAATTCATGGGTATTTAAACCCATTTAACTGGCGATACTCTTTATATGGATTAATCGTTCTACCATTTATTCTTCTACTTTCAATGGGATATGAACATTTTGGATTGTGGTTTGCTATAGCAGCACACTTTTCTTATGATGCTGTATTATTTTGGTCCTACATTAAAGACCCCAATTAATGGGGGATTTCCCTTTTGAAATTAAATAATTATTTGCTTTACTAAAATGGGAACACCCAAAAAAACCACGGTAAGCAGACAATGGAGATGGATGAGGAGCAACAAGAATTAAGTTTGTTTTTGAATTAATTAAGCAGACCTTTTTTTGAGATTTATTCCCCCATAATAAAAAAACGATTCCATTTTGATTGCCAATCAATTGTATCACCTTATCTGTGAATTTCTCCCAACCCAAATTAAAATGAGAACCTGGATTTCCAGGCTCAACTGAAAGAACGGAATTTAAAAGTAAAACCCCTTGATTTGCCCATTTTTCCAGATTTCCAGATTTTGGCATGGCAAAAGACAAATCGTTTTGTAATTCTTTAAATATGTTATTTAAACTTTTGGGATATGGATAAACATTTGAATTAACAGAAAAACATAATCCATTTGCATACCCTTTTGTTGGATATGGATCCTGTCCTATGACAACAACTTTTACTTTTTCAAATGGACAACTATTAAATGCATGAAATATTTTTTCTCTATTGGGGTAGATTAAATGGGGCTCGTTTTTGTAGATATCTTCAATAAAAGATTTAAGGTTTAAAAAATATTTTTTTTTAAACTCTTTATTTAAAATATCACTCCAATTGTTTTCAATTAACTCTTCCACTATTAAACGTTTATAACACAATTAAAAACTGTTTAAAGTTACTTTTAAAAAATGTATTTTCGTTGCAAATAAAATTATTCATCCATTCATGAAGGGCTTATATTTTTTTTGTTGGTTAATGGTTCAATATCCAGTTCGATTAGTATTTAGAAAAAGACTTATTTTAAATAATCCAAAAAAACGATTTAGCACTACAATATACGTCAGTAATCATCCTGCTGCATTTATGGATCCAATAATTTTATCCATATTAAACAAACCCGTTGTTCATTTTTTAGTTAGATCGGATGTTTTTACAAAAATAACCAACCCTTTTTTCAAGAATCTACACATGCTGCCTATATATCGTCAACACGATGGAGTCAACACCAAAGAAAAAAACAAAAAGATCTTTAGGGCTTGTTCCAATATTTTAATAAAAAATAAAAACATTTTAATCTTTGGAGAAGGATTTTCAGATGATGTTTTTATTCGAAGACTAAAACCACTAAAAAAAGGGGCGGTTAGAATTGGCTTTACCGCTCTAGAAAAATGCAATTGGGAAAAAAAAATTTATATGGCAGCAATTGGATGTAATTATGCAAACCCTAATGTTTTTGATAGCGAATTAATTATCTCCAATTCAGAACCAATATGCCTCAATGATTATAAAGAAACGTATCTTGAAAAACCAATTGAAACAATCAACAAACTAAATAAATCCGTCACTAATCTGTTAAAAAAACACATTACGCATCTCGAAAATGAAAAAAACTCCTCCCTTCATGAGAATATAATGAGAATAACAGGAGAAGGAATAAATTCAAAATACTATAATAATAAAATAGCCTTAAAAAATCGATTTAAGATGTCACAGAAAATTGCATTTAAACTTAATGATGCAGATGACAAAATAAAGTCCAAATTAAACCTCATTTTAATCAATTACTTCCAATCGGTGGATGAAAAGAAAATAAACGATCTTTTTATAAATGAAAAACATTCTAAAAAAAAATATATCAGTCTTAAACTACTTTGGGTTTTTGCACTTTTACCAATTGCTACTCTTGGCTTATTTCATGCTTATTTACCTTATCTCCCATTAAAAAAATGGGTAGAACAAAAATTTAAACGACCAGCATTTTGGCCTTCTGTTAAAATAATATTAGGGGCGCTTTTAATCGCATTAATCAACATCCCAATTATCCTTTTGCTTAATTATTACCTTATTGAAAATGGTTTGATTTCTTTTATATACTACCTTTTTATTGGTGTGTTTGGCAGTGTTTTTATGTTTGTTAAAACACAAATAAAATTGGTTCTAGATCGAATTAGAATTAATCCTTTTGAGGCAAACTCTTTTTTTAATCAACGTTTAAAGATTTTAATAGAACTTAAAAAAAATAATTTCATTGACTAATAAGTTTTTAAATTTGCCCTTGTAACTATGTTTTCACTATACAAAAAAGAAGTTCGAAATTTTTTAAGCACTATTATTGGGTATGTTTTTATTATAATCTACCTTTTAATTTCAGGACTTTTTCATTGGGTAATTGATAACGACGCTAATCTTCTTTATGGCTCAGAAGCTGACCTAATTCCCTTTTTTAACCTTTCTCCAATTATTTTCTTAGTCCTTATACCTGCTATAACTATGCGAACTATTGCTGAAGAAAAAAGAACCGGAACAATGGAGCTTCTTGCAACCAAACCAATCTCTTCATTTCAAATTCTTTTTGCAAAGTTTTCAGCTGCGGTTACTTTATTTTGTATTTCGATAACACCAACCTTTTTATACGTATACTCCATGTTATACATTGGAGATGGAAACTTAGATACTGGTGCCGTATTAACCTCGTATATTGGACTTTTTTTACTTGGCTCTTGCTTTGTATCTATTGGGATTTTTGCTTCTTCTATTACGAAAAGTCAAATAATTGCTTTTGTCTTATCTATGTTTATTTGTTGGTTTTTATTTTATGGATTTGAATTTATTGGATCCTATGGATTTATGGGCGATTTTGATGCCATAATTCAAAATTTGGGAATCTCTTTTCATTACGAATCCATTAAAAAAGGGGTTATTGATTCTAGAGACATTATTTATTTTTTAAGCATCATTTGTATGTTCTTTTGTCTGGCGCTTCAACTATTAAAAATAAACAGGAAATAATGGCAAAAAAATTAAATGCCCTAAAAAAAATAAAGTTTTATCATTGGATAATTCTTTCAATCGTTCTTGTTTTTATTGTCTTAATTAACATCATTAGCTCCTACAAATATGTTCGAATAGACATGACTACCGATCAACGTTACTCTATTTCTGAAGGAACAAAAGAATTTTTAAAAGACTCTTCAAACTTTAAAAACAGAATGAGTATAAAAATTTATCTCGATGGAAAATTACCCGCAGATTTAAAACTTTTTCAGAATACACTCAAAGACAAATTATTAGATTTTAAAGAAATTGTTGGCGATCGAATTGAATATATATTTATTGACCCAAATGAAGGAGAAGATAAAGACAATCAAGCCTTAAAAGAAACCATTTATGCGAATGGAAAGGGGGTCTTGCCATTAGATATTCATTTTACAGAAAAAGGCGCAAACAAACAACTAACTGTTTGGCCTGGAGCTATTATTAATTATGGAGGTGAAAATGTAAATGTTATCCAATTACTACCTGGAACTACTCCCGAAAATCCCATTAATGAATCCGATTTAAATAATGTCGTAGTACAAGGAATAAATAATCTGGAATACGAATTAATTAGCTCCATGAAACGAGCCATGCAAAAGAAAAAACCTAGAATTGCTTTTCTTCATGGACATGGCGAATTAAAAAAAATCGAAACCTATTACGCAAGAGCTTTATTAAAATCAGATTACAACATCTCGGATGTTGAAATAAAAGATAGTATCGCAGCTTTAGATAATTTTGATGGACTTATAATAGCTAGACCTAAACGTGCATATAGTGACAAAGATTTATATGTTATCGATCAATTTTTGTTAAATGGAGGAAAATTAATGTGTTTTCTTGATGGATTAAACATGAGCGAAGATACCTTAAGAAAACGAGGTAACACCTATACCACTAGACACAATCCCAAATTAAACAACATGTTATTTGATTATGGCATTACGCTCAATGCAGATCGGTATGTTTGGGACAAAAAATGCAACCTAATGATCTTTCCACAATTAAAAAACCCAAAACAATCATGGCATTATAAAGTCCTTGCAAAATCAGCAAAACACCCGATTTATAGCGACTTTCTTCCTCCGGTATTATTAAATTATTCAAACGAAGTTAAATTCACCAACAAAAAGAAAAATAAATTTTTTCCCATTTTAACAAGTTCTCCAAATTCAAGAACAACTAACATGACACCCATTATAAGTTTTCAGGAAATTAAAATTTTTAAAAAGGAGAAATTTGGAAATAAAAAAATATGCCTTGCTGGTATTGTTGAAGGAGAATTTACTTCCCATTTTAAGGATCGATTATCACCTGAGTTTGCAAATAATCCAGAATCGAAATTCATAACTAAAAGCAATAAAAAAGGGAAATTATTACTGATTGGAAATGGACGATGGGTCGCAAATGATTATGATTCATTATACAATAACAAATCAGGGAAATACGAATACCAAACAAAAAATCCATTTCAAGGCTATAGCCCTCTAGAATATGATTTTGATTTACTTCCATACATGCATAGAAGACAACTACCGGTATCAAAAATTGGCAATCAAACTTTTCTTGAAAATCTAGTAAATTATATGATGGGAGATCATTCATTAATTCAAATTAGAAGCAAGAATATAGAGTTTCGTCCAATAAACAGAAAAAAAGTAGAACAAAAAGGACAAACACTTAAATTATTAAATCTTCTTATTCCGGTTTTGAGCATTCTAATTTTTGGTTTTGTAATTGACTATTTTAGAAAAATAAAGTATGCAAAAAAAGAAAAAAATTAAACAACTTATTTTTGTTATTCTAGGGGTTTCTAGCCTTGTAGTTCTTGCTTATTATGTTAGCACCCTTATTGGCAGCGATAAAAAATCGGATACCGAATTAATTTCATTTGCAGTAGAAGACACGCTCAGCATTAATAAACTTATTATTACTGATAAAGACGAAAACAAAATTAAAGTGATCCGAAATGGCAATAAATGGACACAAATGGATGGCTCTGAAATTAAGCAAGAAATGGTTAATAACATCTTGTACTTAATCAAAAACATAGAGTTTAAAGGATATTTGCCAGATGCTTCCTTAAAACGATTTGATGAAATGATGAAAACCCAACACATCAAATTGGAGATTTTCACCAAAAAGGATGGATGGGTTAAAACTTGGTATATTGGCCCCACGTCAAAAGATCGTGGACAAATCATGCTCTTGGATTCAAAAAAAGATGGAAGAAGTACTCGTCCGGTAATAATGCACGATAAAACAGAACAAGGAGGAAGGATTTTAGATGTAATGTTTACCGTAAATAAAAAGGAATGGGGAGAAACAGAAATTTTTTCATTGCAACTAAACGAAATTGAATCGGTAGAGCTCCACTTTTTAAATAATCAAAATCGAAATTTTAAAGTTATCAATTTAAAAAATGATCCGTATGTGGAATACAAAGGAACTAAATTGAAAACCGATTTAAAAATGATCTATAAATACCTTCAATTATTTAAAAAAGTTCATTTTAACGAACCAAACTATGTTTTAAATAAATCCCAATCAGACAGTTTAAAGAAAACACAACCTTTTGCTCAACTTAATCTAATTGAAAAATCAGGCAAATCCACTAAATTAAAAATGTATAAAATGCCAATAAAGCAAAATGCAAATCAAATAAACGAATCCATGGAAGTATTAGAAATGAACATGGATAAATTTTGGTGTGAATTAAATAATGGAGAGCTTGTAAAATGTCAATTTTTTTCTTTCAATAAAATATTAAATGGGCATGTATATTTCCCTGAAATGAATGTCGAAGAGGTAATAGAAAATAACTACTAATTAAAGGAGTATTATATAGTTTTTTGTTAGTTTTGTATGTTACAATAAAATACGTGTTTTTTGACACATTTAATTTTTAGAAAATAAAAAAATGAACTTCATCGTTTCTAGCACAATTCTTCTTAAGCACCTTCAAAGCATTTCTGGAGTATTAAGCAGTAGTAATAACTTGCCAATTTTAGATAACTTTTTGTTTGAAGTAAACAATAAACACTTAAGCATTTCTGCATCTGATCTTGAAACTACTATCACTACTAGCCTAGAAATTCAATCGGAAGAAATAGGTAAAATAGCTATCCCTGCTAGATTGATTCTTGATATCTTAAAAAACTTACCAGAACAACCTTGTACATTTAAAATTGGCACTGATTTCTCTGTAGAAATTGCCTATAACAATGGAAAATCTAAAATGATTGGTTTTAATGGCGATGAATATCCCAGAGTGCCAAAATTAGACAATAAAAACTCAGTAAGCATTACCGGAGAAATCTTATCAAAAGCAATTAATAAAACCATTTTCGCTGCAGGCAACGATGATTTAAGACCTGTAATGAGTGGAGTTTTTTGTCAATTTACAGAAAAAGAAATCACCTTTGTGGCAACCGATGCACACAAATTAGTTCGGTACTCAAGAACAGATTTTACAGCCAAAGGAAATGCCTCTTTCATTTTACCTAAAAAACCTCTAAATCTTTTAAAAAACAACATTCGAGGAGATGAAGAAGTGAAAATTGAATACAATACTTCAAATGCAATTTTTTCATTAAATGACATTACGCTTAATTGTCGTTTAATTGATGGAAAATACCCTAATTATGAAGCAGTTATTCCAAAGGAAAACCCAAACGTTCTTTCCATTGATCGAAATCAAATTTTAAGCTCCATTAAGCGAGTCTCATTATTTTCAAATAAAACCACTCACCAGATTAAGTTAAAATTAGCTGGTTCTGATCTAAATCTTTCTGCTGAAGATGTTGACTTTTCAAATGAAGCAACTGAAAGATTAACTTGTAATTACAATGGAACCGATCTAGAGATTGGTTTTAATTCTCGGTTTTTAATGGACATGCTAAGCAATTTAGAGACTACTGACATTCAACTTTGCATGAGTGAACCAAATAGAGCAGGTTTATTAATGCCAATTCATTCTGAGGAAAACAAAAACGAGCATATTTTAATGCTTGTCATGCCTGTTATGCTAAATAGATAAAAGTCTTCAATAATTCGTGTTCTTTTTTTTTATTCTTTATTTTTAGCTGAAATATGACTATTAACAAAGTTAATATTAGAAGCAAAGACTCTATTTTTATTAGTGATTGGCTAATAAAAAATGGACATAAAGCATTTCGACAAAAACAAATTGAGGATTGGTTATGGAAAAAGAATGCACATTCTTTTGAAGAAATGCTTAATATTGGAAAGGGCTTAATCAACGATTTAAACAAAAACTTCTATATTGATCGAATTCAATTAAGCGATAAACAAATCAGCAATGATAGCACTGTTAAATGCGCTTATTCAGTTGGAGAAACACAAGTGGTTGAAGGAGTTTTAATCCCAACAAATAAAAGAAGCACTGCATGTATTTCCTCTCAAGTTGGATGTGGGTTAGCCTGTAAATTCTGTGCCACAGGAAAATTAAAAATGTTACGAAACCTTAGTCCAGGAGAAATTGTGGATCAAGTTGTTTCTTTAAACGAAATATCATTAAAAAATCTAAACAGACCCATTTCAAATATTGTCTACATGGGAATGGGCGAACCATTATTAAATTACAAAAATGTACTGAGATCAACAGAAATATTGTGTTCAGAAAAAGGCTTAGGCATGTCCCCTAAAAGGATAACCGTATCAACGGCAGGAATAGCTAAAATGATTACAAAACTTGGAGATGATGAGGTGAAATTTAATTTAGCACTTTCACTTCATGCGGCTAATGATAAAAAAAGAAGTGAGATAATGGACATTAATTCCTCCAATAACTTAAATGACCTTAAAGATTCTCTTAAGCATTTTTATAATAAAACAGGTACAAGAGTTACCTTTGAGTACATCATTTTTGATCAATTTAATGACAACCCCGAAGATGCTTATGAATTAGCTAGTTTTGCAAAATGCGTTCCATGTAAAATCAATATTATTGAATATAACCCAATAGATGGTGAAGATTTCAAACAAGCTGAAATCGAAAAAGTTAATGACTTTGCAGCAATTCTTGAATCAAAAAACCTAGTCGTAAATATAAGACGAAGTAGAGGGAAAGATATTGATGCCGCCTGTGGTCAACTTGCAAATAAAAACAAATCGGCAACAAACCGAGAAAACCAAATGAAAAGAAAACGAGTTTAAGACTCCTTTTTATGTAGATTGATTTTAAATAAGAACAAAAAAGAAGCTCCTAGTGTTGTATAGAGTAAATTTGTAATAAGAAAAAAGATAAACTATAATGAGTAAATCCGCATTGTTAAAATCTTCTATTGCCAAAAAATATTGGATGGCCTTAACTGGTCTTTTCTTGTGCACCTTTTTAATAGGGCACCTTATAGGGAATCTTCAATTAATTTTTATGGCGGGCGAAGAAGGAAGAAGAGCTTTTAATGTGTATGCATACTTTATGGCACACAATCCAGCAATTAAAATTTTATCTTATCTAACTTATTTTTCCATTTTGTTTCACACCATAGATGGAATAATGCTTACTATTAAAAACAAAAAATCGAGACCAAAAGGCTACGCCTACAACAATGCTGCTGCTAATAGCTCTTCCTCTTCAAGAAACATGGCACTTCTTGGCTCTTTGATTTTAGTTTTTATCGTTATGCATATGGCAAATTTTTGGTACAAAGCAAAAATTGATAACAGCGCTCCATTTCCACTACATGTTTATGAACTTGAACTTAAACAAGACGGTAAAAAGGTTCGAAATGACCAAACGATGTATTATTTCACTCATCAACCAACGCTTCAACCAATACCTAAAAACAGAAAGCTTGTATATCGAGACACTACAAATAATATTACGGATCTATACATTAAAGGGACCAATATTAAAATTGCAGAAGGATACAAAGATTTACATTCTCTTGTATTTGCATTTTTTGGCCAAGACAAAAGCAAATACGGTTTTCCAAAAAATGAACAAGCCCTATATTTTACACTATTCTATATTATCTCCATGCTTGTTCTTTCTTTTCATCTTTGGCATGGATTCGCCTCAGCATTTCAATCTCTTGGAATAAATCATTCCAGTTATAATAAACTTATAAAGTCTTCAGGTAAATTATTTGCCGTTCTTATTCCACTAGGATTTGCAATAATTCCTTTGATGATTTTTTTGAATCAAATATAAATAGGAAACAAAATAGACAAAGATGGACATTTTGTCTATTTAAAGTATTTAGAATAAATATAAATTAAATAATAAAAAAGCTGTAAAAACAAAAAGAAATTATATTTGTAAATAATCATAATGGAAGTAAAGATGGTGTACACACAAAACCATTAAACAATCCATTAAAATAATTGTTAAAATATTAATTTAATTGCATTTACGCGTTTTTTTAAACACGATTAAAGAATGGACAAAAAAGGACAGTTACTAAGTATTTCTCAAGTTGCTTTAATTCTAAATGTCTCTGAAAAAACAGTGCGAAGGCACATTCAATCTGGAAAATTAATCTCAAAAAAAATTGGAGGGGTTCATCGGATAAACAAAAGTGATCTAGATCATTTTTTGAACCCAGAAAAATCGTTTAGCCTAAATGATTTAAAAGCAGAAATTGACAATTCTTTTCCAAGAGAAAATCAGGAACCAGATGGACCACTAGTAGATAAATGGTCAACACATAAAAGCAAAATAAAACTTGTTAACCCTGCAAATAAAAGATTAATTGATATCATTGTTGTTGGATCAGGTCTAGCAGGAGGAGCAGCATCTGCATCCCTTGCAGAACTCGGATACAATGTGAAAACATTTTGCTTTCAAGATTCCCCTAGAAGAGCGCACTCTATTGCTGCTCAAGGAGGCATTAATGCTGCAAAAAATTATCAAGGAGATGGGGATTCCGTTTACAGACTTTTTTATGACACTATAAAAGGTGGCGATTATAGATCCAGAGAATCAAATGTGCATCGTTTAGCTGAGGTTAGTGCAAATATTATTGATCAATGCGTGGCTCAAGGTGTACCCTTTGCCCGAGAATATGGAGGTTTACTTGACAATAGATCCTTTGGGGGCGTTTTAGTTTCTAGAACTTTTTACGCAAAAGGGCAAACAGGACAACAATTACTTTTAGGAGCTTATTCGGCGATGTCCAGACAAATTGGAAAAGGAAAAATTAAAATGTATTCTAGGCATGAAATGCTAGACCTAGTAATTGTGGATGGAAAAGCTAGAGGTATTATCGCTAGAAACTTAGTAACTGGCGAAATTCAAAAACATTCTGCACATGCAGTTGTTCTTGGAAGTGGTGGATATGGAAATGTCTTTTTTCTTTCCACAAATGCAATGGGATCAAATGTAACAGCAGCATGGAAAGCACACTTAAAAGGAGCTTATATGGCAAATCCATGTTTTACACAAATTCATCCAACTTGTATTCCTGTTTCAGGAGACCATCAATCCAAATTGACCTTAATGTCTGAATCATTAAGAAATGATGGCAGAATATGGGTGCCTAAAAACATGGAGGATGTTTTAGCTATTAGAGAAGGAAAGCTTAAACCAACCGAAATTTCGGCTGAGAATAGAGACTATTATTTAGAAAGAAGATACCCCTCTTTTGGTAATCTAGTCCCTAGAGATGTTGCTTCAAGAGCTGCAAAAGAACGATGTGATGCGGGATATGGAGTCAATAAAACAGGAGAGGCTGTTTATTTAGATTTTGCATCTGCAATTGAACGTTATGGAAACGAAAAAGCGCAAGTCTTAAACCTAGACAACTTATCTAAAGAAGAGATTTTATCTTTAGGACGAAAAGTTATTGAAAATAAATATGGAAACTTATTTCAAATGTACTACAAGATTGTTGATGACGACCCTTATTTTACTCCAATGCAAATTTATCCAGCTGTACACTATACCATGGGTGGATTATGGGTTGACTACAATCTTATGAGCTCAATCCCTGGTTGTTACGTAGCAGGAGAAGCTAACTTTTCTGATCATGGAGCTAACAGACTTGGTGCATCCGCATTAATGCAGGGACTTGCAGATGGCTATTTTGTATTGCCATATACCATTGGAGATTATTTAGCTGACGACATACGAACAGGGCCTATATCCACAGAAACAAAAGAATTTGATGATGCTTTAGAAGATGTAAAAAGCAAAATTTCTAAACTAATGAAAATTCAAGGAGAAAGATCGGTGGATTATTTCCACAGAAAACTAGGAAAAGTAATGTGGAATAATGTTGGTATGGCAAGAAATGCAGAAGGTCTTAATACTGCTATTACCGAAATTCAAAAAATTAGAACTGAATTTTATAGCAATGTTCGTATACCAGGAGAAAGTAATGAACTAAATCCAGAATTAGAAAAAGCACTTCGAGTCGCAGATTTTCTTGAATTAGGAGAACTAATGGCTATAGACGCTCTCAATAGAAGTGAATCGTGTGGAGGGCATTTTAGAGAGGAATCCCAAACCGATGAAGGAGAAGCATTGAGAGATGATGAAAACTTCACCTATGTTGCTGCATGGGAATACTCTGGGAACCCATCTAAACCTAAACTAAATAAGGAAAACCTAGAATACAAAAACATCAAGCTTGTTCAAAGAAGCTATAAATAACATTTAATAAATTTTTAACTCAATGAATCTTACATTAAAAATATGGAGACAAAAAAACCCAAATGAGAAGGGTAAAATTGTCAGTTATCCAGTTAAGGATATCGATGGAGACATGTCTTTTTTAGAAATGATGGACGTTTTAAATGTAGAATTGATTGAAAAAGGAGAAAACCCAGTTGCATTTGACCACGATTGTAGAGAGGGTATCTGTGGAATGTGCTCCATGTACATTAATGGTGAAGCACATGGACCAGACAGGGGAGTAACCACCTGTCAGTTACACATGCGAAAATTTAAGGATGGAGACACCATATACATTGAACCCTGGAGAGCCAAAGCATTTCCAATTATTAAAGATTTAATGGTGGATCGTTCTGCATTTGATAGAGTAATGAACGCGGGGGGCTTCGTATCGGTAAACACATCAGGAAATACGATTGATGCCAATGCGACACCTATCCCAAAAGAAGATGCAGACAAAGCTTTTGAAGCCGCTACATGTATAGGTTGTGGAGCATGTGTTGCCAGTTGTAAAAATGCTTCTGCAATGTTATTTGTATCGGCTAAAGTATCGCAACTAGCACTTCTTCCTCAAGGAAAAGTAGAAGCGAAAGAACGTGTAATTAAAATGGTAAACACGATGGATGAAGAAGGATTTGGGAATTGCACCAATACAGGAGCATGTGAGGTTGAATGTCCAAAAGGAATTTCTCTTGAAAATATTGCTAGGATGAATAGAGAATATCTAAAAGCAATGATTTTAAAATAAAATCTCACTTTTTTTTTCTTCAATTTTTATATAAGATACATTTGTTGTAAATTTGATGTAATATAAATTATATAAACATGAGAAAAACACTACTTTTTATTGGCTTTCTTGGGATGACACTAATGGCTCATTCTCAAGTTATTTTTGCCGTACAATCACCTAGCAACATTGCAGGAAATTATGGATTTACTTGGGCTCCTCCAAGTGGCGGATGGGGAACGCCTGATTTTTTAATCCCTGGAACCTATGTGGAAGACACATTAATGTTTGTCGACGACTCTACATCAGGAACAAATCCTCAAGGAAACCCTGTTTCTGCTGAGGGATGCAACCCACTTGTAAATGACCTTACTGGAAAAATTGCAGTTATTTACAGAAATACTTGTGAATTTGGTACCAAAGCAATGAATGCTCAAAATGCAGGAGCTGTAGCATGTATTATCATCAACAGAGAACCAGGGCTTATTAATATGGGAGCTGGAGCTGAAGGTGCAAACGTTACAATACCTGTGGCATTTGTAGAGGATGCGACCGGAGCAACTATTGTTGCTGAGATGGCAAATGGACCAGTAGTTGTTTTAATTGGAAACAAAACAGGCTTATTTAGCGATGATGCTGGTTTAACGCCAAGCACCACTTTAATTCCACGTCGTGCAGGTCAACCTGCCCTTCTTTCTCAAAGTGCTACCGAATTTAATTTTGAATTAGGAGCTAGAGTATACAACTACGGTATTGGAGATCAAACTAGTGCTTCTTTACAAGCGGTTATTACCGATCCAACAGGAGCAACAGTTTATGATGAAACAGCCGCAAACTTATCAATTGTTGCTGGAGATAGTGTAGATGTTTATCCCGCGCTAGCAAATAATTTACCTGCTTTTTCACAAGCAACTTATGCTCCAGGAACATATACGTTAACCTACACGGTTACCGTTGATACAACTGACGAATATGTAGGTGACAATACCTTGAGTTCTACATTTACCATAAATGACTCTATTTGGTCTTATGCGCAATTAGATAGTGCAGGAATGCCTCAAGCACAAAACTTTTATCGCCCAAGCACAAACAATCAAACTTACTCTATTTGTACAGTTTTAGATGATGCAAATGCGAATAGATTAGGTGCTGCAGGAGTTTATTTTGCAGCTTCAACAAGTGCTGCATCAGGACTTGCATTAACTGGCGAAGAAATGGCTCTTTATCTTTATAAATGGGAAGATCAATTTAATGATTTAACCGTAGCTCCTACTTGGGATATGTTAACTCCGGTTGCTGATGGGTTTTATTATTACCCAGCTGATTTACAAAACCAAACGGTATATGCACCATTTAATCAAGCAGTAGCATTAGAAAGCAATCAACGATATTTAGCTTGTGTTCAAACCGTAAACACCGATTTATATCTTGGATTTGACGGAACTGACTATACTTGGAATGTTAATTTCTATCTTCAACCACAAACACCAATTGAAAATGATGGATCCTATTTCTCTTCAGGATTTGGGTTAGATCTAACTGCTGGTGTTGGACTACATGTATTTGATGTGGCAAACATTGGAATTGAAGAAACATCTACTATTCCTGGTATGGCTTATCCAAACCCTGCAAATGAATTGGTTAACATTTCACTAAATGCAGAAGGTAATGCGAGTTTAATCGTAACAGATATTACTGGAAAAACAGTTTTATCGACCTCTATTATTCTTGAAAATGGAAAATCAGCTATTGATTTTTCTTCAATCCAATCTGGATTTTACACTTTTAACATCACAACAGAAAGTGGGAAAAACTCTCAATTCAATGTAGTTAAAAACTAATTGTTGTAAACTATTGTTAAAGGCCGGATATTTCCGGCCTTTTTTTTTTACCTTGTCAAAACATTTTTATTTAACGATTTGTTTTAAGATAAAGATTGGTTAATGAGCAATTTCAACATCGGCCCAAAACTTCAAAACATAAATAGCCCTCATGATTTAAGAGCTAAATATGGCATTGAAGATCTTCCTGAAATATCTAAAGAACTTAGAGAATATATCATTGATGTTATTTCTGAAATTGGGAATAGCCATTTTGGAGCTAGCTTAGGAGTTGTGGAACTAACCGTCGCAATTCATTATGTTTTTAACACCCCTAGTGATCAATTGGTTTGGGATGTTGGTCATCAAGCTTACGGACATAAAACTTTAACTGGAAGAAAAAACTCTTTTCACACGAACAGGCTAAAAGGTGGAATTTCAGGTTTTCCAAAAAGATCAGAAAGTGAATACGATACATTTGGAGTAGGACATTCCTCCACTTCTATTTCTTCATCTTTAGGAATGGCAGTAGCAAATAGATATCTAGGAAAACGAGACAAACAACATGTTGCGGTTATAGGCGACGGCGCAATGACAGCTGGTCTTGCTTTTGAAGGCTTAAACCATGCTGGTATTGAAAAAGACACCAATTTGCTAGTTATTTTAAATGATAACTGCATGTCTATCGACCCAAATGTTGGGGCCCTTAAAGAATATTTAACCGATATAACAACTTCACACACCTACAATAAAGTTAAAGATGAAGTTTGGAAATTACTGGGCACTATTTCAAAATTTGGACCAGATGCACAAACAATCGCATCTAAAGTTACCCATGCACTTAAAAGCTCTCTTCTAAATCAAAGCAATTTATTTGAATCATTAAACTTTCGATACTTTGGACCTATAGATGGACATGACTCGATGGCTCTTGCAAGAGTGCTTTCTGACCTAAAGGATATCCCTGGACCAAAAATATTACACTGTATCACTAAAAAAGGAGCTGGCTATAAATTTTCTGAAGAAGGGAATCCAACAAAATGGCATGCTCCAGGAGTTTTTAATAAAAAAACAGGAGAAATCGTTAACATTCTACCTAAATCCCCTCAGCCACCTAAATACCAAGAAGTATTTGGTCATACCATTGTCGAGCTTGCTGAAAAGAATTTAAAAATAATGGGGGTTACTCCAGCTATGCCAACCGGCTGTTCTTTAAATATTATGATGAAAGCAATGCCCGAAAGAGCATTTGATGTAGGAATTGCTGAACAACATGCAGTTACCTTTAGTGCTGGCCTTGCTACCCAAGGAATTATTCCATTTTGTAATATTTACTCTTCTTTCATGCAGCGTGCATACGATCAAGTACTTCATGATGTCGCTTTACAAAACTTAAACGTTGTATTTTGCCTAGATAGAGGTGGGCTTGTTGGCGCTGATGGCGCAACACATCACGGAGCCTATGATCTTTCTTATATGAGAAATATCCCAAACATGATTGTTAGTGCACCCATGAATGAATCGGAGTTGAGAGACCTAATGTATACTGCTCAAAAAGAGAACATGGGACCATTTTGCATTCGATATCCAAGAGGTAAAGGCGTTTTAAAAGAATGGAAAACCGTCATGAAATCAATTCCTATAGGTAAAGGAAGAAAATTAACCGATGGGAAAGATATAGCGATGCTATCTATTGGACATCCAGGAAACTTTGCTCAAGATGCCATTAAACAGATGGACACCGAAAATGTAAGTATCGCTCATTACGACATGCGATTTGTGAAACCTCTTGATGGAATCATGCTACATGAAATTTTTAGTAAATACAATAAAATAATTACTATTGAAGATGGTTGCTTAATGGGAGGGTTTGGTTCTGCTATTATCGAATTTATGTGTGACAATAATTATTCAGCCTCTGTTCATCGACTTGGAATTCCTGACAAATACATAAACCACGGAACTCAAAAAGAGCTATGGGAAGAATGTGGTTTTGACACTAATTCAATTATTAAGAAAATAAAAGAAGTTCTTAAGCTAGACAATAGCAATAATAAAATGAATCAAAAATTAGGGTGAAAATTTTCTAACTCTTTGAATACTCAAAAACTATGCCTTCAAAAACTAATAAAGGAGCATTATTTACTCTAACCTCTGTTTTTTTCTTCTGGGGGTTTATTGCTGCTGGAAATAGTGTTTTTATTCCGTTTTGTAAAAATTATTTTGATCTAGATCAATTTCAAAGTCAATTAATTGACTTTGCTTTTTACTTAGCTTACTATATGGGGGCTCTAGCTTTGTTTATTTTTGGTTCATGGAGAAGGAAAGATATTGTTGGACGATGGGGATACAAAAAAAGCATTATCTATGGACTTCTTTTTTCTGCATTAGGGGCTATAGCAATGATTATGTCGGTTCATTTCAATGTGTTTTCAGGAATGTTATTTGGTTTATTTATAGTTGCTTTGGGATTCTCTTTACAACAAACCTCTGCAAATCCATTTATGATTTCTCTTGGCGATGAAGCAACTGGAAGCAACCGAATTAATTTAGGGGGAGGGATAAATAGTCTTGGCACAACAATAGGCCCTTTAATCGTAGCTCTTGCTCTATTTGGAACAGCATCTAGCATTAGCGATGAAATGATTCAAAGCCTCAGTCTTTCAAAGGTTATTGTTCTATATGGATGCGTAGGAGCATTATTTTTAGGGATTGGCATTTTATTTAGCCTTTCAAAAAAATTACCCAAAGGAATTAATGAAGAAACTCCTGAAAAGGCTAAAAAAGCAATGGTCACTCTTTTGGTTATCACCGGCCTTTTAATCGCATGTTTTGCACCTGTTTTTAATAGCTACAGAAGTATTGAGCAAAATGAAATTGAGGGATATAATAAACAAATCAGTAAAAAAGAATCGACGTTAAGTAAAATAAAAAATGAAAAAACAAAAAGCCAAGAACAAAAGAAGCAAATAGCTGAAACAACAAATGAAATTAATCAGATTGAAAAAGAATCTAGTAGCTTATCAAAAAAGCTAGACAAAAATAGAATGATTTGGCTAAGTGCTGGCTTGTTTGTTATAATCGGAGGTTTATTATATGCGCATTTAAAAGGAAGAAAAGAAAAAGAACAGTGGGGAGCCATGCAATATCCCCAACTAACCTTGGGCATGCTTGCTATATTTGTATATGTAGGTGTAGAAGTTGCAATTGGCAGTAACCTTGGAGAGCTTCTTAAAAAAGATAGTTTTGGTGGATA
>JAQWKT010000077.1 GCA_029247685.1 Crocinitomicaceae bacterium
GTGGCACGCGAGCTGGGTTCAGAACGTCGTGAGACAGTTCGGTCCCTATCTGTTGTGGGCGTTAGAAATTTGAGAGGACCTGCCTCTAGTACGAGAGGACCGGGGTGGACATACCTCTGGTGTACCTGTTGTGGCGCCAGCCGCATCGCAGGGTAGCTATGTATGGATGAGATAAGCGCTGAAAGCATCTAAGCACGAAACTCACCTCAAGATGAGATTTCTTTTTAAGGGCCCCCGTAGACGACGGGGTTGATAGGCTACAGGTGTAAAGACAGTAATGTCAAAGCCGAGTAGTACTAATTACCCGAAAACTTACAACTCAAAATTTACTCAAATTATTATTTTTGCTTCAATCATCCGATATGGCATATCTAAAGAATTAAACGCTTTGGGTGTCTATAGCAACATGGTCCACCTCTTCCCATACCGAACAGAGAAGTTAAGCCTGTTAGCGCTGATGGTACTGCCCTTTTAAGGGTGGGAGAGTAAGTCGACGCCACTTTTTTAAAACCCGCTTAGTTTTCTAAGTGGGTTTTTTTATTGTCGCTTCATTGCACGATCGATTTCTCGTTTATCATCACGAGCTTTTAAAGAATCTCGTTTATCATGTAATTTTTTTCCTTTAGCAAGAGCTATTTTAACTTTTAACCAGTTGCTTTTATTTAAAAATAATTTTACGGGAATTACACTGTAACCTTTGATTTTAAGATGTTTTTCAATTTTTGAAATTTCTTTTTTATGAAGAAGAAGTTTTCTATCGGCTTTAGGTTTATGTTTATTAAAGGAAGCATTTTCATAAGGAGCAACGTACATGTTGCGTATCCAAATTTCATTGTCGATTAAAACGCAAAAGGCTTCAACAATACTTGCTTTACCAGTTCTAATACTTTTTATTTCAGAACCACTAAGTACAATACCAGCATCGAATTCATCTTCAAGAAAGTATGAAAATCTAGCCTTTTTATTTTTGATATTTAGTTCCTTTATTGCCATAAAAAAATACTTAGAACAAATGTAAATAAGTATTTGTGATTTTAGCTTACTATTTTTGTCATAATTATGAAAATGTTAGTTATCGTTTTGTTTTTGCTTTTTTGTTCAAATAATTTATTTGCTCAAAGTAATAAATATCATGTTTCTTTAAATATAAATTACTCAAAGATGGATTTGTTCACTGGATGTTCCTTAATGAGTATAAAAAAAATATTTGATCATGAGTTTTCATTATATACAGGAACGATTAGAACATTTTTTCAGAGTTCATTTTTTCCAATGATACAATACAGTTTTAATTATAAAGTTCTTAATAAATCAACTTATTCTTTCAGTCCATTAATATCCATGAACATTGCGATGTTAAATTTAAAAACCACAAAAGCAAACATTCATTTATATCCTGAAATATTAATTGGATATAAATTGACATATGGAAAAAAAATAGGAATAATTCATAAATCTTCAATTGGATTATTAAGTGAATGCTTTCAAACTCAATTGAACGAAACTAAATGGGCATCTACTTTTTCTTACCATTTTAATATAGGTATTTATTATGCGATTAATTAGCGGAGTGATTTTCTTTTTATTTCTACTTATTTCTTGTTCTAAAAAACAAGATTATTCTAAAGTTCAATTATTTGGTCATGCAGGAATGGGTTTATCTATAGAAAATAGTTTTTATCATGATAATTCATTAGAATCGATAGAGCTTGCATTGAGTATAAATGGATGTGATGGAGTAGAGGTAGATGTTCAAATGTCATTAGATAAAAGTTTATGGTTGTATCATGATCCAAATTTAGAAACCCAAACGGATTTTACTGGGTGTATTTCTAGTAAAACCGATAAAGAATTAGAAAATGTTAGATATAAAACTTTTTCCAAAGAAAAACTTATAAAACTCAATGAACTTGATTTTAATATTTTAAAAAACAAAACGATTATTCTTGATCTTAAAAATTTCAATTATTGCACCTCTAAAGAACTAGATAAAAATGATTTTATAAACGCTTTAAAACAATTGCCATTTGTAATGGATTCATCTATAAAAGTTAAAATTATTCTTAAGGAAGCATTATGGCTAGAATCATTTATAGATAATGAGTTTGATATTCTTTATGAAGCAAATTCATTAGAAAAATGGAATACAATTATTGATGTTTACCCATCTATAAAAGGACTAATAATAAAAACCTCAAAAATTTCAAAATCAGAAGTTCAAAACATTCATTTATCTAACAAGGAAGTTTTTCTTTTTGAAATGAGGTCTCCTAATACAATAAGAGAGGCTTTAATAAAAAATCCAGATGGAATAATAAGCGATGATTTAAGGGGAGCAGTTTTAGAAAAATACTAAAAAGGCAAGCTACTCCTGTCGCACCGCTACAACCTAATACCTTTGCTACGTTCCCGTCCTGGAGGATTCAAAGGGAGCTGGTCGCAGGAGACTTGCCCGCACAAATATAGATAATTTATAAATTATAAAGCTTAATATTTTGCTTTTTTAAGCATGTAACTTTCTTTTATTATCTTGTTATTGCTAATGAAAATTGTTAGAGATGTTTTTTTATGAAAAAATATATTCTTTTTGTTTTTTTATTTTCCAAAATACTATGTTTTTCTCAACTTAATGAGAAGGGAAATACCCCATCTGTAATTGATGGTATTTATCATCGTGATTATAGTAAAAAATATTATAAAGATACAGTCCGTTATAAAAACAATTATCCTGAACCAGATACCAATCTCTTTCATGGCCCCTATAATCCAAGTAAGCACATTTTAATTAGTCAAAGTCAGTCATTGAAGTGTTTGTATTATACCCATGAAAAAGCTTATTACTTTACATTTATTAATGATAGCTCCACATTTCTTTTTAATGAAGATTATTTTTGGCTAACTCCAAATGAATTTGATGTATTTTATACTAATATTTGTGATGCCTTAGAAAAGGGGGATAAAATCCTGAGACTTTCTTTAAAACAAACTTCTTTAGTTTTAAGATTTATTGATAATGAAGTTATTTTTTATCCTTTCAATAAGAAAAAAATGATTTATTCAATTTCTAAGAGGTATAATAGGATAGAATTAAAAGAAATATTTGTTAATTCAGGAGTTAACAAATAACGTTTATTTTAAACGAGACCCTATTTTTTCAAGCATATAGACTAAACATACGCCTATAATAATTGTACCTATAGCAAATACATTATCTATATTGCTTAAGGATGGAAATTTCCACAAATAAGAAACTACTTTTTCTTCTCCATTTCTTCCTATGATTGTTTCTGCAGGTATTTTCCATGGCCAAATAATTAATAATGATCCAACTACAAATCCAGTTAGTAAAGCAATAGTTGGATTGTAAAACCTGTTAAGAACATAAGAAATAGCATGTGAAAGAACTAGAAAACCTATTATTGCTCCAATAATCACAGGAAAAAGAATGTCAATATTTGAAACTGGATCAGAAGCAGATTTTAACATTATTAATTGGTAGTTTCCCATCAATATTAGAACATATGAACCAGATAACCCTGGCAATATCATACTTGCAACAGCGACAACTCCACAAAGAAATAAATACCAAATTGATGAATTTTGATTTGCTGGTTCTAAAAACGCCAAAGAAACAGCAAGACTAGTCCCAATAATTAATGAGAGAAAACTATAAAAATCCCATTTTCTAACCATTTTTCCCACAAAATAAACGGAAGCTAGAATTAGTCCAAAAAAGAAAGCCCAAACCAGCATTTCATTTTTTTCAAAGAGATATTCAAGTACTTTCGCAAGACTAATAATACTAATTCCGACCCCAAAAAAAACAGCAAATAGAAAGGATAAATTTACACTGGATGAAAACTCTTTAAATTTCCCAGTTAATAAAAGTTTAATAGCCTTTAAGTTAAAAGATTTAATGGAGTTTATTAATTCTTCATAAATACCTGTGATCAATGCAATAGTTCCGCCAGAAACCCCAGGTATCACATTAGCTGCTCCCATTCCCATTCCTTTTAAAAAAGTAAAAAGGGGTTTGTTTTTTTTATTAGGGTTGTCCATTATTTGAAAATTATTCAAGAATTAATGACGGGTCAACTTCTTCTTTCCAATTTATTAATCCTCCTTCTATTACAATAATATCAGACATTTTATATTCTTGTTCAAGTAGATTTGCTACAGCTTCTGCTCTTCTTCCTGATCTACATAATAATGCAATATTTTTAATAATTGATATTTCTTTTATTCGATTAGTTATTTCTCCCATTGGTATATGAGAAGTGCAAATTCTACATTGATTATATTCATAGTTTTCTCTTACATCAAGAATATGAATATTCTCACCTTCTTTAATTAGTTTCTGAATTTTTTTTGGAGATAAATAAATCATGTTTTTTTTACAAATATAGAGGAATAGTTATGTTGTTATTTATTTTAAATCAAAAATTAATGTTGAACAATTAGATGGATGGAGATAATCATTAGCAATTTTTTTAAGATCTACTGAGGTAATGCAATCAATTTCTTGGTGTATTTCATTTATTTCAAATGCTTTATCATAAATAAGCATGCTTTTTCCTAGATTTAACATTAAGTTCGCATTGCTATCCATGTTAAGAGCAATATGTCCCTTCATTTGCTCTTTTGCTTTGTTTAACTGGCTTATGCTAAGTTCATTTTTGCATAAAGATTCTAGTTCTTTTTTTACAAGTTTTATGCATTTTTTAAGATGTTTTTTATCACACCCTATGTATATGGTCCAAAAACCAATATCTAAATAAGAATTGTAATTCGCTTCAATATTATATGCATATCCATGTTTCTCTCTTATGGATAAAATAAGTCTTGAATTTAGTGCCGGTCCACCTAATAAGTTAATTAATAAGGACAAACCTACTTTACTAGTTTCTTTTATTCCTGGAGCAATTGATCCAATAATAAAATGGGTTTGATAGTTGGCTTCTTTTCTACTAACATTAAACGGTTTGTAGTTGAAAAATGGTTCTGGGGTAATAAGATGATTTTCCTTAGAAAATACAGCGAATTCCTTTTCTATATTTTTTTTAATTTCTTCTACTGGTGTATCACCAACAAAAGATAAAACACAGTTTTGTGCATTTACAAATCGCTTTAGATAAGTATTAAGCATCTCTGTATCAAATTCCTTTAAAGTCTCTTTGCTTCCTAAAATGTTATTGCCAAGAGGATGATTAGGAAACATCAATTCTTCGAAATCATCAAAAATCTTGTCGATAGGAGAGTCCATATAAGAATTAATTTCATCAAAAATTATTTCTTTTTCTTTTTCGATTTCTTTTTTTGGAAATACAGAATTATAGGAAATATCTGCAATTAATTCAATTGCTCTTTTTGTATGTTTTTTTGAAAAGGAGGCATAAAGACATAATTCTTCTTTGGAGGTATAGGCATTTAATTCTCCACCAACAGAATCAAGTCTTGATAAAACATGAAAAGCTTTTCTTTTTTTTGTTCCTTTAAAAAGACAATGTTCTAAGAAATGAGCAAGTCCAATTTCATTTTTCCTCTCAAATCTTGAACCAGCTAAAATACTTAATCCAAAATGAGCAACGGCAGATTTCTTGTGAAGATAAACTACTCGTAATCCATTGCGGAGCTTAAAATTTATGAGTTTATTTGAAGACACTGATTTATGGGTTTTTTCTTCTGATAATCCATTTTTCGTTAGCTAAACAAAAATTAATTCGATCGTGAAAACGCGATGGTCTTCCTTGCCAAAACTCGATTTCAAAAGCGTTTAATGCATAACCACCCCAATGAGAAGGTCTAGGGATTTCCTTGTTTTTATATTTATCTTCGATGGTTTCAAATTTTTTAAATAACTCTTCTCTTGAATTTATATAAGCAGATTGATCGGAAGCCAAAGCTCCAATTTTGCTTTTTCTTGGTCTTGAGTTAAAATAGGTATCACTTTTTTTGGAATCTATTTTTGAAACAGATCCATAAATTAATATTTGTCTTTGTTGATTTGGCCAGAAAAAAAGCATGCAAGCTTTTGGGTTGGATTCAATTTCCTTTGCTTTTTGACTATTGTAATTGGTGTAAAAAATGAAATTATTGGCTTCGATTTCTTTTAAGTATACAATTCTTGAAGAAGGGACAAGTTCTTTTTTGTTTAAAGTAGAAAGAGAACATGCATTAACTTCAATGTCATCGCTATCATTAGCATCCTCAAACCAAGTATGGAATAAATCCATTGGATTAGAAGGTGGATTATCTAACAATGATTTTTTATCAAAATCTGAATGGTCATTTTCAAGGTTTTCTAGTGCCTTACTCATGCTCAATTTGATTAGCTTCATTTTCAATGATAACAGACTTTGTTTCATCATCCGGGAAAATATCAATAATTGGAGATTGAAGAATAGATGGCACTTCAAAATCAACTCCCATAGAGGCTAAACTTTCTTTAAGTCTGTCAAAAGCTTCCTTTATGGAATTTGCTTCTACAAGAAATTGTTGTGAAATTTTCTTTTGCTTATCATTTTCATCATTTTCTACAAGATAAGAGATCTTGCATTTATACCATATTCCGCTATCATCATAAGCAAAAATATCTTGGATTTCTGTTCTAGAAATTCCAAGAATATGAAATTCCCCTCTAATTCTTGTTCCAAGTTCTTCGTATATTCTAGCTTCGGCATCCGTGAAAGAGTTTGCCCCTAATAGATATGGTTCACTAACTCTTTTTAATGTTCCATTTTGAAATTGTTTTGTATACTTTACTTTAACAGTAAACCAAGAATTAATCATACGTTTAAATTAAGTAACAAAGATAGCTTTTTAGCTTCTAAGATTTTTATGTTAATCAATTAATTTGCTAATTAATTTCTGAGAAAGATCTTCATAATTTATTCCATCAAAATTACCTGAAGACATCATCAAAAGAGAGGTGCAATTAGTTAATTCTTTTTGAATATATCTAATTACTTCATTCGTTTTTTCAACAACAATAATATTTCCCCCAAAACCATCTAAAACATCTTTTTTAGTTATAGGAGGAAGTTTTTTGTGTGCAACAACTTCAGGGTTAAAATATACTATTGCTATATCTGCCATTTTCATGGAATCCTTGTAATGAGATAAAAAACTCTTTTGTAAAGATGAAAACGTATGTAACTCCATACAAGCGATTAATTTCTTTTTAGGAAATTGTTCTTTAACAGCACTTGTAGTTGCTTTTAATTTAGAAGGAGAATGAGCGAAATCTTTAAACAAAATAAACTCTTTATGCTCTGCTACTTTTTGTAACCTTTTACCAGCTCCTTTAAAATTTCGCATTGAATTCATGAAGTCAGCATTGTTTATTCCAATTTTTTCTAGAACTATCATGGCACCCATTAAATTCTGAAGATTATGTGCGCCAAATAGCTCTAAAGAGTATTCTTTATTGTCTAATTGAACCGTAGTTCCTTTATCCGAATTAACTTTATATATTGGAGTAGAATAGGGGGAAGACTTAATTTTCCCATTTACATCTTGTGCTATTTTAGAGACTTCTGGATCTTCCTTGTTATAAACCAATGATCCAGTTTCTTCAATTAAATCACAAAAAATACGAAATTGTGAAAGATAGTTTTCAAAAGTTGGAAAAACATTGATGTGATCCCAAGCAATTCCACTTAAAAGGGCAATATTAGGTTTATATAGATGGAATTTTGGTCTTCTGTCAATAGGAGAGCTAAGGTATTCATCTCCTTCAAGAATTATCATTTTAGCTTCTTTAGTGATTTTAACCATGCAGTCATAACCATCTAATTGAGCACCAACCATGTAATCAATTTCAATATTTAATTTTTTTAATGCATGAAGAATCATCGAAGTTATAGTGGTTTTGCCATGACTTCCTCCAATGACTATTCTTAACTTATTTTTGCTTTGTTGGTAAAGAAATTCTGGATATGAATAAATAGGAATGTTTAATTCTTTGGCTTTTACAAGTTCAGGGTTATCTATTCTTGCATGCATTCCTAAAATTATAGCATCTAGATCCTTATTAATTTTATTCGTATCCCAGCCAATGTTATTCGGTAATATTCCTTCTTTTTTAAGACGAGATTTTGAAGGTTCAAATATTTCATCATCCGAACCAGAAACATTTTCTCCTTTTCGATTCAATGCAATTGCTAGATTGTGCATTGCACTACCACCAATTGCTATAAAATGTATATTCATTTTTTAAATTTATATATTCCATGTATTTCTGAAAGAACAGAAATAAATAAAAGCCAGCTACAAGATTTCACAAGAATAATAAGGTATGTAGGGTTAATATTATCAGTAAATACTATAGAAATGCATATGGAAGTTAGCCCTATATAATAAAATCGTTTGTGTTTTAAAAAAATGTTTTTTGGATAAAATTGCCAAGAGATGTATTGGGTAATGGCAAAAATGAGAATAGATATAAGAATAAAAGGTGGTGGTTTGAAAATTAATTTTTGTTTTTCTTCAATTAAATAATAAAAACCAATAAGGACACTACTTATTAGTTTTATAAAAATCAGAAAATAGATAATTATTTTGTACTTCACTTTGTGAAGTTAAATAAAAAATACCCTTTTCAAGTTTGTTTCTATGGAACTTACTGACAATCATTTATTAAAATCTATGTGATATTTTAATTTGTTTGATTAGTAAATTCATTCATCCCTTTTGTTAAATACTCTTCAAGAATATTTTCTTTATTTTCAAATATAAAATAAGCTTCGATATTTAATTCAGGGTGATTTTCTAAAAAGTCAATCGATTTACTTACACCCATCACCATAAAAGCAGTAGCAAATGCATCTGCAAGAGCACAATTATCTGCGATAACAGTAGCGCTTAAAAGATTATGTGTTACTGGATATCCTATTTTTGGATTAATTGTATGGGCGTATTTTTTTCCGTTTTTAACGTAAAATTTACGATAATTACCACTTGTAGCAATTGCCTTATTGCTTATTGAAATTATTTTGTTTAATTCTCTTTTATTTAAATTTTCAATAGGTTTATCAATACCAATTTTCCATTTATTTCCTTCAGGATTTTTCCCTTTAACGATAATTTCTCCTCCAATTTCAATGTAATAGTTTTTAATATTTAATTGGTCTAGGTAGTTTGCAATTATGTCTACAGTAAACCCTTGCGCTATAGCATTAAAATCAATTTTAAATCGTTTATCTATTTTTTTGTAAAAAATTTTATTTTTTGAGATGGATTTATATCGATGGAATATATTTGGTTTAAAGTTTACAAAATTTAAAATAGAATCAATTGCTAAACTATCGGGTAGTATAGAATTTGATTTTGAAAACAAACCCCAAATGTCTACTAGTGGATGAACAGATGGATCAAATGCCCCATTGGTTAATTTAAATATTTGTTGACTTTTAGTATAACATGTTTTAAATAAATCATTTTTGTCATAAAAAACGGAATCTCCATTATTTTGATTAAGCTTATAAATTAAAGAATTAGAGTTATAATTTGAAAGAGAATTATCCAAGTTAATTAACAATTCTTCTACTGCTTTTTTTGGAACTTTTTTTATTGGATTTGAGAGAATAATGGTATATGTAGTACCTTGAGTATATCCACTAATAACTTGTTTTTTGTTTTCTTTTTTTATTTCCGAACAGCCAAAAAGAAAAAAAAAGGTAACGATACTAATTCTTAACAAGTTTTGCATTCTGGGTTTCTAAAATCCACACATTCCTGCTGATAAGGTTATTGTTTTTTGTATAAGTAGTTTCTCTGTTTATTTCCTCAAAACGAATATATACATCTCCATGGTAATTTTCATCTACAATAACTCTTCGAGTAATTTTTTGATTTTCCATGCCTTTTGGTCCTTTTTTAAATACCTCTTCTGTTACTCCAATTTTATATTGTTCTCCATTGCTGTTTTTGAGAAAATTAGCTTGTGGTTTTATTTTAAGAACTTGCATTGAAATAGAATCTTTGCGTTTGTGTATGCTATCTAAAATCATTAAATTTTCCGCATTTTTTTTAAGTTTCTCTTTAATGATAAACTCAACCAAAGAATCTTTGCTTAAATTATTGTTATAAATTTTTTCAGAGTATTTTTTATTCGCATCGTCTTCAAAAACGGCAATTTTTCTGTTCGCAATTTCTGTAGAATCAAGAATCTCAATAATCTCTTTTATGCGATTTAGGGTGTTAACTTCAATTAATTCGGTTGTTTTTGATAGTTGATTGCTATTTTCTGTGATTAACTCTTTAATGTTTTCATTTTTTTTAGTAGTGTTAATTTCTACTTCCTCTTGTGTTTTTATTCTTTCTTTTAAGTTGTTGTTATAGTCTAAGAAAAGATCTACTTCTTTTGTTTTTGATGATTCTTCAATTTTATTAATTCGATCTTCATTAACCGTTAATTCAAATACTCCTTTGTTTCGTTTATAGATTTCTTCATTTTCTATAGCATCGATATCATTTTCTATTTTATCGTAAATAATTTTCTTTTTAATTAAGTCGGTTGAATTTAAAAAGTCGCCTTCTTTTTCATCTTCAATTAAGGTTCCAAGATCTTCAAGTTGAATAGAGTTTTTTGCAGGTTGAATAGTATCAAGATTATCATTATTAGTGATATTTTTAGGCGTATTAATGATTTTAGTAATTGAATCTGAAGATTTAACGAGCATGTCAATATGACTCTGAGAGATAAAATTATTATTGCTGTTTGCAAAACTTTTAAGTTTACTCAATCCAGAAAGAGATTTTTTATGATTCCCTTTTGTAATTAGTTTATAAACATTTTTTTTCTTTTTAAAAAAAGATTCATTAATATTTATTTTTTGAAGAAGCATTTTAGATTCTGGCTCATTGATTTTATTTTTCATAGGAGCAGAGTTCAAAATATTTTTAGCTGTTTTGTAGAAAGCAGGTCCTTTTTCAACCGCTTCTTGCGCCTTCTTAATTTGTTTTTGATAGATTTCAACTGCAGATGATTTTTGCATATCTTCTGCATGTTCAATTTTCTCGTTAGCAGTTTTAATTACTTTTGAATCTGGATAACTTTTAAGTTTCTTCTTTGCATTTTTATATTCAGTTATTGCTGAAGTGTAATCTGGAGATACTCCATTCATTTTTTTGTCTGCGACCTGAATTAAATCCATTGCCTCTTTTTCTATAGACAAGCGTTTTTTAATGCTTAAGATTCTTTTTATTTCCTCGTCAACCTTGTCTTTGTTATCAGGGATAAGCACAATGCATTCTTTATATTTTGCAATAGCTTCATCGTATTTTTTATCGAGTTCTATTTTTTTTGCTTGTTCAAATTTTTCTTGGTATTCTTTTAAATTCTTATTCTCATTTATTTTCTGATTAATAAGATTTAATTTTTCTTTAACATATTTGTTGTCGTTATCTAAACTAAGAACCTTTTCATAGGTAGACTTCGCATTATCCAATTCTACTAAAACGCCTAAACTATCGGCAGTTTTGATAAGTTTTTTTATCTGAGAAGCCATTTTTTCAAGTGCATTGTATTTTTCTAATTTTTCTTGTGCATTTTTCTTTTTTTCAATTACTTCATTATCCGATTTAATCACTAATGCAGAATCATAATTAATAATTGCATTTTGATAGTTTTCTTTATTAAAATTGTTATCTCCTTTATTTACATATGAAGTAAATTGTTCTATTCTTTTTGCTTCGTCAAGAAGTTTATTTATTCGTTCTTTCATTTCATTAAACTTCTCTTCATTTAATTCAGCAGACGATCCATTCCAATAAAACTCGGCGATATATTCATCTTTTAAAAATGAAAAGTCTACTCCTTTTTTAGGTGAAAAAAGTTCAACTTCAAGAGATTTAAGCCCTTTAATTTCAAAGTTTCCATTCGGATTGTTTTTTAAAATCTTTTTATAATCGAGACTTTTAGCTTGTGAAGGTAGAACAATTGAGTAGCCGTTTATTTTAAGTGGATCTCCTTTACTATCCTTGGTCTTATCGTTAAAATAAAACAAAACTTTTTTAGTAATTAGTCCAGGTTTTGCAAAGTATAATTCAAATGGCTTTTCAGGATTTATTTTAGCTTTTATGCTAAAAGAACCATTTTGTTGCGATAAAACTCTAGACAGAGTTCTTTGAGATTGAATAAAATAAATGGTGACTCCATATTCATTTTGTTTTGTGTCCCAGTTAATGGTATTTCCAGAAAAGCTAAATGGAATTGTTTGCCCAAAAACAGGCATGATAATGAGAGAAGATACAAGTAATATGAAGAGTTTTCTTAACATCATAAAAGAAGTATATTTACTATATTCTATAATTATAATACAAATTTGATTAAAAAAGTTCATTTTTCACATAAATAAACAATTTCTTTACTACTTAAATTTTTAATGTAGATGCAAATATTTATCTTGCATCTTAATACATGTAAAGAACTTTTTAATTGCACTATTGTTACACTATTAATTAAATTATTCAATATATAATGCAAGAAAACAATGATTTTTTAAATCCAATAGACCCTGATAAAATAACGGATATCCCTAATATTATTGAATATGCTCACAATTTAGGAAGTGCGGTTGTAAAGCCAGAAGACCAAGGAAAAATCAAAGGTCTTTCATTGTCAGCAATGAAGGAGCAAACAGACATGCAGTTAGATCAAATTCATGATCAAATTAAATTATTAGCGATTCAAGCAAAAAAAATTAATGACCGAAAAATTATTTCTAATTTTATTTACGCTGCAGAAATTCGATTTACGCCAATAATTAATCATACCTATCATCTTTATCAAAAAGAAAATCAATCTTTTATATTGTCTTTGGTCGATCCTAACCAATGGGGAAAGTCAAAAAATCAACTTGTTTTTATCGCCTCAGTTAAACTTCTTTCAGACCATACTTGGGAAATTCTAAAAAAATCAGATGCTTTTGATTTTAAAACCTAATTTTGGTTTAAGACAAAAGCAATGTTTTTAGCTTTTTTCACTTCAATTGATTTGCTATAATTTAAGATGAAGTCAATTACTGTTTTTGTTGGGTAAACAATTTTTGAATCCATAAATTCTTTATGCAAATCAGCGTTTATATCGCTATTTAGCATTTGATTTTGTTTGGTGTTAGAATTGTTTTGAGTGTAGATTTTTGACATAGGCATTTGTTATTTTACTTTAACAAACGCAAAGATTGTCACAATATTATGTTTCTATTAATTTTAAAAAAAGATTACTCCTTATTATATTTTTTTAGTTCTTTACTAAATTCTTCATTTGACATGTTCTTCATCTCTTCAAAAACTTCTTTCATCATTGAATTAAGTGATTTTTTTTCCTTTCTTTTTTTTATTTCAGCTTTATCAATCTTTGGTGTAATATAATTTATTTCTGTGATTAATATTTTTGTTTTTTTAGGTAATGAATTTTTCAACAAATAAGCAATATCATTTGCTTCGTCAAAAGTGAATCTTCCAGATATTTGAGTGTTACCTCCGCTAATTGTACCATTTACTTTTGGTGCACTTAATACAATATCATCCATGGTAATGGCAATTGCTTTTCCAACATTATTAGAGGTCATGGTATGCCATTTATTAGACCCTTCAGAAGTCATGGTTAGGTCAACCGTCACTTCTCCATCTTTACTATTAAAACCGGTACTAGCTGTTTTAATATGCTTGCCCCCAACATCTGCTTTACCAGATGGTGGTATTTTACATGCATGAAGAAAATAACCCATTTCGCCTTTTTGACTTATCTTATCTAATTCTGACCACATGAATTTGATGCCAATGCCATCAAAAACAGAGATTATTTCTTTTCTGCTTAAAATCTCATCCACCAATTTTTTATCATCAGGCTTAACAGCTCCAATAGATAATCCACCAGGCTTAATTAACGCAGATAATGATTTTTTCTTTTTGTTTTATGTATCAAAACTCTCTTTAGATAACTTGTCTGCATCGGCACATTTATCCGCAATTTCAGGGTCCGAAAGGTACATGGTTTCAAAAAACTCTATATAGCCAGTTGGTATAAATTTAAGTATTTTGACTTCACTTTCTTTTAATGATGTATTAGGAAGACCTATTAAAAAAATATTATTGTTCTTCTTTATAATATAAGAACCAAATGTCTCTAATAATTTCAATCTTTCATCTAAAATTTTTTCAGAATTATTATCAATATTATTAGACATTTCAATTTTTACTATTGTCCCTCCAACATCATTAATATCAAATTCAGCACTTTTTGTTAAATTAATTACTTTTTCAAAATCATTTTTTGCTGCTTGTATTTTATTTGATTTTACATATGCACGACCTCTTATATAATAGCATGGAGCATATAAAGAATCTAACTTTATAGCTTTGTCTATTTTGTTGAAAAAGAAAATGCTTGATAGTGAATCTGGAATATCTTTAAAATAAGAGTATGCAGATTTGAAATAGATATTTGTTAGCTTATTTTCTGAAGGAGTAAATAACTGCTCAATTTTGTTTTGACCAAAAAAATTAGAAGATATTATTAAAATGAAAATTAATTGTTTCATTAAATCAAACATTATTTTTTTTATGCCATTGTAGTCGGAGTTCCATAGCCAATAGGGCTATTATGTGATGGTCCACTATCATCAATTTTCCCAAAATTTTGTTCGTATTTGCTAATGTTATCCGATAAAGCCTGTAAAAATCTTTTGGCGTTTGCTGGGGTCATTAAAACTCTTGAACGAACCTTTCCTTTTGGCATTCCTGGCATTACCTGAATAAAATCACAAACCACTTCTGCTGGAGAGTGGGTAATGATTGAAAGGTTGGAATAAGTTCCTAGTGCTACCTCTTCGGATAACTCAATGTTCATTTGATTTTCTTCGTTTTCTTTTTTCATGGAATTAAATTTAATGTTCTTTAGCGGCAAGATATCTTTCTGCATCAAGTGCTGCCATACATCCTGTTCCTGCTGCGGTAACCGCTTGTCTGTAATTTTTATCTGCAGCATCCCCAGAAACGAAAACTCCTGCTACATTAGTTTTAGAAGTCCCGGGTTGTTCATATTTAATATAGCCTGTTTCATCAAGATGAATGAAGTCTTTAAATACATCTGTATTTGGTTTATGACCTATGGCAACAAAAAATCCAGTACAAGGAATTTCAATCTTTTCGTTGGTTTTATTATTTATTGCTTTTACTCCTGTGACAACTTGTCCATCCCCCAAAACTTCTTCGGTTTCTGTATTAAATAAGATTTCAATATTTTCAACTTTGGCAACTCTTTGAGCCATAATTTTAGAGGCTCTAAAAACATCTTTTCTTACCAACATTGTTACTTTAGTGCATAGCTTAGATAAATAATGAGCCTCTTCGCATGCAGAATCTCCAGCACCCACTATAACAACTTCTTGCCCTCTATAGAAAAAGCCATCACAAACAGCACAAGCAGATACCCCACCACCAGTAGATAAATAATGTTGTTCGCTTTCTAATCCAAGATATTTTGCACTAGCACCAGTAGAAATAATTACGGTTTCTGCATGTATTTCCTTTCCATTGTCAGCCCAACATTTATGAATTTCTTCATTGAAATCTACTTTATTAATAAATCCTGGTCGAACATCTGTTTCAAATCGTTTTGCTTGGGCTTCAAGTTCCACCATCATTTCTGGACCGGTAACCCCATCTTTATATCCTGGGAAATTTTCTACTTCGTTTGTTGTTGTTAATTGTCCACCAGGTTGGAGCCCTTGGTAAAGAACTGGTTTCATATCTGCTCTAGCAGCATAAATAGCAGCAGTGTATCCTGCTGGACCTGACCCAATAATTAGGCATTTAATTTTTTCTATTTCACTCATGGTTTTATATATGTTGTAGCAAATATATGATTTTTCCTTGCCACAATTTTCATTTTTTATTTTTCATTTTTTTAAACTAATAGTTAAAAAAACTTTAAATTTCATCTATAAGCTAAGCTAAATACTTCAATGTCCTTATTTTAGCACTATTATGCATGCATATAAAATTTTCATCTCTTTATTTTTAACAAATAGATTTGCCCTGTATTTAATGTTTTTTTTGTTTCCATTAACTGGAATTAGTCAAAAAACGATACAAAAACCATTAAACTATTCTTTAAAATCAAATTGGGCCACACTACCTGGAAATGACCCAGCCAATATCAAGGATTACATTAAAGATTCTTCATGGATTAAAAAAGCCGATGTTTTTTATGTATATCCAACCTTCCTTGTCGATAAAAAAGATACTTCTTGGAATGCCGATATCACTAGCTCTTCTCATAGAAATACTGTAATAACAAAAGCAATTGAATTTCAAGCATCAGCTTGGGCTGAAGCAGGCCGTATGTTTGTTCCTTTTTATAGACAAGCACATATACGTTCTTATCACCAACTAGAAAAAAAGGGCAGAAGCTCTTTATTATTTGCATATGAAGATGTTAGAGCTGCATTTTTATATTATTTGGAAAATTACAATAATGGACGTCCAATAATATTTGCTGGACATAGCCAAGGTTCTACACATATATGTTTATTACTTAAAGAGTTTTTTGATGATAAAGACCTAAGTAAACAATTAATAATAGCATATATACCAGGAATGGGTATTGAAAAAAAAATGTTTTCAAAACTTCCTCTTTTAACTAAGTATAATACCATAGGAGGTTATGTAACTTGGAATACGTTTAAAAAGAAATTAAATAAAGAAAAATATAATAAATGGTATAAAGGCAAGCAAGTAATTAATCCTGTAACCTGGGATTTGTCAAAAAAAGCTGACAGAAAACTACATAAAGGATTCTTTTTTTCTAATAGAAAAATGTATAAAAATGCATTTACCACCTATTTAATTGACGGAGTTATCTGGATCACAAAACCTAAATTCCCTTATAAATCGTTATCTTTTGCTATGAAAGATTATCATGTTGGCGATGTAAATCTTTTTTGGGAAGACATTCGATTAAATACAAAACAACGATTAGTTCATTGGTTTTCTAAAGAAGACTCTTCAAAAACAATCAAAAATTAACTAGATTTAACCGCTTGATAATCAGTTGTTCAAGCGTTATCATCTTTTCAAAAAAAAACTTTATTGATTTATTTCTTACTAAATAAGGCATCTTCTATATTTTTTGGTCGTATATTTATATATAATTAGTAATTACCAATTGTAACTTTTTTATGTTTCAATTTGTCTTAATTGCACCTGAATTAGAATTTGAAAAGGAAAGAATTTAATAACGCCGTTAATTTGTATAGCCATTCATTATATGGTTTTGCACTAAGATTTCTTCAGAACCCTGAAGATGCTAACGATGTTGTTCAAGACACTTTTGAAAAACTTTGGATTCATTGCGAGAAAATAGATCATAATAAATGTAAATCATGGCTCTTTACCTGTGCAAACAATGCGATGCTTAATATGGTATCCAGAAAAAGAAGAGTTATTTTTTCATCTTATGATAATTTGCCTGAAATATATGGCAATTATGATTCAAGCTTTGAATACAAACAAATTGTCGAACGTGTTATTAGTTGTCTTCCCCCAGTTCAAAAAAGCATTCTTCTTTTACGTGACCTTGAAGGGTACTCGTATAAAGAAATTTCTCAAATGCTGGATTTATCTTCTTCTCAGGTTAAGGTTTATTTATTTCGAGCACGAAATAAAGTAAAAAAGCAGTTAATACAATTGAATATAGCAGTATGAGTAATCCATCTTTTTCCAATATTGATCGATGGTTTTTCGATTATATTGAAGGAAACCTTTCCAAAGAACAAGTTCAAAAATTTGAAGAATTTATTTCTAATCATCCTGAACTTGAATTTGATTTAGATAATTGGAAGGCAACAAAAATTCAACCGGTAGAAGTTACCTATTCAGGGGTTAATAATTTGTATAGGGAAGAAAAAAGAAAACCTGTCGCATTCTTTTGGGTTTCTGCTATATCTGTTGTAATCCTTTTAATTGGCGGTTTCTACTTTTTTCCATCTTTACAAAAAACAGATTCAATAAAGCACTCTAAATCAAGTGAAAAGGAAATAAACTTAATTAATAAATATTCTCCTTCTATAAAAGCTAATGTTTCAAAAGCTAATGTTTCTTCCATAAATAAGAAAGATCAAAAAAAGAATGCTTTTCTCTTATCAAATCAACTAACAAATCAACAAATGTTGTCGATGGATAAGAAAGCAAAAAACGACAATTCTTTTAATTTGAGCAAAAATAAACTTGTTCAAAATGTTTCAGATAATAACCAAACTTATTTAAACAATAAGGGGAAAGAAAAAAATATGGATAATCCTTTTAAAACTTCTGAAACATCCATCTTGATTGCAAATTTAAATCCTAAAAAAATTAATTTACTTGATAATAAAATCTTGGATGAAAAAATAATAAAAATTTATAGTCGTAATACAGATAAACAAAACATTAAAATGCCAAAACTTTTCTCTAAAACTTTAAAGAAAATAAATAGGTTTATGTATAGAGACTTGGCACTTAATAATACAAGAATTCATCATGTTCATCTCCCTGGATCAACGCATTTAGATGCAAATTATTCGGCTGCTGGAGATGTTTCTTCTACTAGATTCACTTCCCAAACTAGAGCTCAATGGATTGGTCAGTCTAATCAAAAGTTATCCAATAAACTTTCTTTAGATTTTTATTCAAGAGTTTTGCGTTCTGGTTTTGGTTTACAGCTTGATTATTCTCATTATGGAAATGGCGTTATCCAAGATTGGAATACAAGCCTTATTTATTCTCCCAAAATAGCAATATCAAGATCTTTTTTAATTGAACCAGCAGTTCGTTTTAAAATGGGGAATAAGTTTCTTAATACGAGTAAAGTTGAACCTGGTCAAGTGGAATGGGATAGAAATAACATTCAGGACTTTTATACAACCGGAAGTCCAGTTGGAAATAAATTATGGTATCGTGACTTGGGAGTTTCATTGCTGATGCACGCAAAATGGATTTATTTTGGAATTCAAGCGGATAATTTATTAGGCCATGTCGATAATATTTATTCGAACAATATTGAAACACCAAATAGAGCTCCACATCATTATACGGCTTATGTTGGGACAGATTATGCAATTCCCTCTATTTCAATGAGTTTCTCTCCATATTTGGTATATGAAAAAATCCAAAACAGGGAAGAGTCTTGGGGTGGATTAAACATGAGTTTCAAAAAATTAACTTTTGGTGGTGCATACTCGACAAATAATAATTTTGCTACTTCTATTGGTTTTTCATTTAAGCAATTTGCTTTCACTTATCAATTCGACAGAACTTATTCGTCCTTGTTCTCCTCAAGGTCTAACTCTCACCAATTAACTCTTTTACTAAACTCTAAACTCCAAAAATCGTCTAGACGATACATTACCTTATAACCACAAACTATGAAAAGAATTTTTTTAACATCGATAGTTACTTTTTGTATCTCTGTAGCATCCTTAGCACAAGACCCAACATTTACACAGTTTTATTCAAACCCGGTATATTTAAACCCAGCACTTGCTGGTTCTTATGGTTGTCCTCGTATTTCGATGAACTATCGTAATGAATGGCCTCAGCTAACAGGAAATTACGTCACCTATAGTGCAGCTTATGACACTTATGCAAAAAGTCTTTCTGGAGGAATTAGTGTTCTTGCTCTCCACGATCAACAGGGGCAAGGAACCATTCAAACTTCTATGCTTGGGCTTGTTTATTCGTACCATGTAAAATTAACTCGTAAGTTTTCCATGATGTTTGGTGCTAGAGCAGCTTGGTTTCAGAAATTTTTAGATTGGGACAAACTGACTTTTGGAGACATGATTGACCCAAGACGTGGATTTATTTATCAAACTGGCGATGTTCCTAGAGGAAATGGAAGAAGAGGATTTTTTGATGTATCGATGGGAGCCGTTGGATTTAGCAAACACTTTTTCTTTGGTGGCGCAGTACATCACATTAATCGTCCTGATGAATCCATGATTTTAGGCGAATCTAAATTGCCTATGCGTTTCACAGGGCATTTAGGAGCAGATATTCCAGTAGGAGGAAGATCTAAATACTCCAACACCACTTCGATTATGCCAAACATTATTTACCAATACCAAAATGGATTTCAGGAGTTAAATATTGGTACTTACGTAAAATACGGCAATTTTAATGTTGGAGCGTGGTATAGAAATAGAGATGCCTTTATCCTTACCTTTGGATTAAACACGGGTAAATTTAGATTAGGATATAGCTATGATATCACCGTTTCTAAGTTAGGAAACGGCGTTTCAGGAGGGTCACACGAGATCTCTATGGGGCTCAATCTTCGTTGTAGAAGAAAACCTAGAGCCTTTAGAACAATTTCTTGTCCGTCCTTTTAAGAGAATCATCAAATTTGTTTTTATTTTTGACGTATATAGTCTATATGCGTAAGATAAGTTTTCATTGTATTTTGTTATTTCTTGTTTTAGGATCTTGTACCACCGGTATTTCCGTTAAAGAGAATAATTCCTCTAATTTTTTAAATGACGGAAGCAGCAAAGTGTGGTTGGTTACCGAAAAAATTAAAAACGATCATAATTTTGCGAACACTGGTAATGCTAAAGAGCTCTTAATTTTTTATAATAATGGAAACTGTGTGTCACAAACCACAGAAGAACTTTCCTTAAATAAAGGAAAAGTTGGAGAATATGAAGTTTTAGATTTTGGAAAACGAATCAAAATTCAATTTGAAAAGGAAAATTGGGAATTTGACATAAAAAAAGCCCAAGCGAATCAAGTACATTTGATACCAACCAAAAATTCAGACCACCCATTCTTTTTAACCTTAACTCCTTATCCTCAGCTACTTAAATGAATCACAAGAAAATAGGAATTACAGGGGGTATAGGCTCTGGCAAATCATTAGTTTGTTCTATTATTAAAGCAATGGGCTATCCCATTTTTAATGCAGACGATGTTGCTAAGCAAGTACTTAATACTAATTCGGAGGTTATTTTTAAAATAAAGTCTCTTTTTGGCAATCGAGCGTATAAGAAAAATACTTTAGATTCTTCCTATATAGCAAGCATTGTTTTTAATGATTCCTCTAAGTTAGAACTCCTTAATAAACTTATTCATCCTAAAGTTCGAGATAAATTCACTGAGTTTGTAAAAAATACCAACACAACGGTATTCTATGAAGCGGCAATTATTTTTGAGTCTCAAAGATCAAAGGATTTTGATGCAGTAATTTTAGTTAAAGCACCACTTGATTTACGAATAAATAGGGTAATTAAACGAGATGGTTCTACTAAAGAAGATATTCTAAAAAGAATAAACAAACAATGGACGGATGATCAAAAAGAAAAACTTACTCCTTATTGTATTAATAATGATGAAGATTCTCCTTTAATTAATCAAATAGAACAAATTTTATCTAAATTATGTATTTCTTAGTAACGAATTGTCGAACCAATATTATTGTTCTTTATTTTTGATCCTCTTATGCCTATAATCTCTTCTATATCTGCTTATTGGTTAATTCCCTGGGGAGTTGTTTGTCTACTTTTGGCGTTTTTTTTATATTCCAAATCGGCATGGTATAGTAATTTATCTATTTATTGGAGGGGGATTTTTCGATTATGCAGAGCCTTGCTTTTTTTCTTGATAGGAGTTCTTTTTATTGATTTTGTATTTGAATTAAAAACAAAGAAAAAAGAAAAACCCATATTAATTGCTATTGTAGATAATTCAAGTTCCATAAATAACTACAAAGACAGTAGTCTTGTTTTACAAAATATTTTAAATGCAAAGAATTCACTTAAAAATAATTTTAAAAACAATTATGAAATAATAGAAATGACCGCTGGAGATCTCCCTAGGTATCAATCTAAGGTTACGCTCGATGAAAAAAAATCAGACTTAGAAAGTGTCTTTTCTAAAGTTGCAAGCGATTATTACAATAAAAATATTGGGGGATTGGTTTTTATTTCAGATGGAAATTTTAATTACGGATCAAACCCATTATATAATTCGGATAATTTAAATTATTCGCCTGTTTTTACAATTGGAGTAGGAGATACCTCGATTAAAAAAGATCATTACATTAAAAACCTTTCATACAATCAAATTACCTTTCTAGGAAATACTTTTCCTATAGAAGTCGACCTTGAAGCAATAAAATTTAAGTCCAATACTCCCTATGCTGTTACCATTTCGCATAAAAATAAAATACTTGCAAAAAAAACAGTTTCTTACACGAACAAACAAAGAGATTTTAAGCAGCTTTCTTTTTTACTTAATGCAGAATCTGTTGGTTTTAATAGATATACAGTAAGTATTTCTAAGGCTGATAATGAGGTAAACTATACAAATAACACAAAAGACTTTTATATTGAAGTAATTGATTCAAAAAATAAAATCCTTCTTTTATCTGGAGCTCCTCATCCCGATATTACTTCGATCAAAAATGCCCTCAAAGCAAATCAAAATGTGGAAGTGATTTCTAAATTAATCTCCTCTTGGGATGAAAACTTATCGGGTGTGGATCTTATTGTTTGGCATGATCCACAAAATTCGTTTAATTCAAATACTCTTGAGGTACTCCAAAAAACAAAAAACCTGTATTATACATCCTTGGTTCTACCACTTCATCTAGCTTAATCGATCAATTAAATATAGGAATACAATCCTATAATTATAGAGGAAAAGATGATGTGGAAGCATTTCTAAACCCCGAATTTTCATCTTTTGAGTTAAGCCAAGATTTTAAAGGGTTTATTGATAATAACCCCCCTTTAAGTTCAAGATTCAGTAAGTTAAAACTGGTCAAATCTCTTGATGTTTTGTTGTACCAACGAATAGGAAATATTCGAAAAAAAGAGCCTTTAATTTATTTCCTTAAAAAAGGATCGGTTAAACATGGAGTAATTTATGGAGAAGGTTTATGGCGATGGAAAATTAATGAATTTAAAAAGAACAATAGCAGTGTTTTATTTAAAGAGTTGATTCAAAAAACATGTAATTATTTAGTGGTAAAATCCAATGATTCTCCATTATAGGTTTCCTTTCCTGATGTGTTTAATATCGATGAAGAGGTTATTGTTAATGCTTCTTTTTACAACAAATCGATGGAAGCTATTACTACTCCCCAAATCAATTTAAAGCTTATCGATGAGAATAAAGAAGTTTCTAATTTCAAATTTTCCGTTAATAATAATGCTTACAAGCTCAATTTAGGGAGTCTAAATCCATCTTCCTATACTTGGGAAGCTTCGGTGGTTTATAATGGCAAAAAGCATCTTAAATCTGGTAGATTTATTGTTCAAAACATTAGTCTTGAAAGCAGGGATACCTATGCAAATCATTCTTTATTAAAAGAAATGGCTATTTCTTCTGGAGGATCTTTTCATGCCATTAATGATTTTCAAAAGACGATTCAAGACATTAAAAGCAGAAAAGATATTGCTCCTGTGACTTATACCAATTCTTCTTTTAAAAATTTAATTGATTACAAATGGTTTTTCTTTTTGATTCTTTTTCTAGTATCCTTAGAATGGTTTGGAAGAAAAATTAATGGAAGTTATTAGCAAAGTTTGTTTTTTGCTTTAACGGTACCAACGGCTATTGTAATAAAATCTTTTTCTTTCTTTGGACTTCTTGCAGGAGAATATTCTCTTCCATAAAAGATTATCTGTAAATGCAATTTGTTCCATTTTTCTTTAGGGAAATTTTTTTTTGCATCTTTTTCTGTTTGTACTACATTTTTTCCAGAAGTTATTCCCCAATTAGTTAATAGTCGATGTATATGTGTGTCTACTGGAAATGCTGGAATACCAAATGCTTGAGACATCACTACGGATGCTGTCTTATGACCAACCCCTGGCAAAGATTCTAATGCATCAAAAGAACATGGCACAGTGCTTTGGTATTTATCAATTAAAATCTTTGATAACTCAAAAATTGCTTTCGATTTTCTTGGTGATAAGCCACATGGACGAATGATTTCTCTAATTTCATCGACAGTCATTAAAATCATTTTTTGAGGAGTATCTGCTTTCTCAAATAACAAAGGGGTTATTTCATTTACTTTTTTATCGGTGCATTGCGCAGATAGCAAGACCGCAATCAAAAGTGAATAATTATCGGTGTGGTTAAGTGGAATAGGGGTTTTGGGGTATAAACGCTCCAATTCATTTTGTATATATATCGCTTTTTCTTTGATTTTCATTATACGTATCCAAAACTAAAAAGGTGAGCCCATCTGTCGCCAGTAAAAAGATAATAAATCACAAGAAAGTTAATGATAAATAAACTTGCATGATACAAGATGACAAATAAAGGATTATTTTTTTTGTAGAAATAAATAAATAATGGAATTAAGAAAATAGGAATTAGGATTATAGATGCCCAATAATAGGTAAAATGAATTGGGTAATGAAAAATGTAATCTCTTTGTTCAGATTGAATATTAATCGGCGTATGAAAAATCCAACTTTCTTCAATAATTATTTCTGGATTTGATTGATAAAGATGGAAATGAAGATTTTCTACCCATAGTTTTTTATTTTTTGAGGTAACAATTAAGGAAATTTTTCCATCGCCAACCGTGTTGTATTTTTCTTTTGAAAAATAATGCACTTCTTCTTTGATTAAATGGCTTGGTAAAACCAAATCTAAAGACATTCCAAGAGCAACAAAACCACAAACGATGCTTAACAATTTCAAGAATTTCCACCGCCATCCAGATCTTAGCGATTGAAAATATTTTAAAATCATTTTTTCTTCATGTGCTTTATGCTTCTCGTAACGTTCTCTTGCTTTTTTAATTCGTTCTTCTCGCTGGTGTTTTTCTTCTTCTTTAGAAGGTGTATTCTGTTGTGGAGTGGTACTTCTTTTACTTTTCGGGCTTTTCTTTTTCCCTGTTAATATTTCATATGCATCGTTTATAAGAATAAATTTTTCATGCGCTAAAGGATCGGTGTTTTTATCCGGGTGGTATTTTAGGGCAAGTTTTCGATATTGCTTTCGAATTTCTTCTTTAGACGCTTTTGATGAAAGGCCAAGCAATCGATAATATTCATTGAGATGGTGCATGGCTTTTTGTTTTTATGCGGTCTATTTTTCCTCCTTGATTGTATTTGAATTGGGGCAAAACAAAATATTCTTTTGGAATTTGGTGTTTCTCAAGAATTGATACTAATTTATTTTTGATGAGTTGTGTATCTATATATTCTGTGGATTCTATATACATTACTATTTTTTCGCCTAATTCTCGATCCTCAATAGAACTAATAAAAAAGGGCAAATCGAAGTTTTCTCTAATACGTTTTTCTAATTCCTCCACATGAATTTTAATTCCTCCTGAATTAATTATAAAATCATGTCTTCCCTTCCAAATAAATGTACTAGAATTTAGTAATTGAATCACATCATTGCTTATAATTTTTGAAGTGGATACTTCGGGATAGTTAATAATTAAACAATCTCTGGAGTCTATTTCAAAATTAATTCCGGGTAGAGCAGTGTATTTTTTATCTTTCTCGTTGCTTAATTTTCTAATTGCAATATGGCTTGCCGTTTCAGTCATTCCGTAGCTATGATAAATACCCATTGGTTTGAGATTTAATAAATCCTTTTCAAGTTTAAGATCAATTGGCGCTCCCCCAAGAAGTACTTTATCAAGATGCCTGTATTTATTGGGACATTTATTTAAACAACTAGAAGCTTGCATTGGGGTCATAGCAATAAAAGAGGCCTCCTTATTAATTTCTTTAAGTGGAGTAGTGCTAGGGGTAATTAATTCTAATTCCAAATTCCCTTGAATAGCTCTTACAATCATCATTTTTGCAGCAATCGTTTGTATTGGAAGGCATAAAATAACGCGGTCATGTTTTTTTAAATTAAAATACTGTAGTGTTTTTTTAGCAGAAGCGAGCATGGACGTTTTTGCTAGACGAATCGTTTTTGGCTTTCCTGTAGATCCGGAAGTTTGTATTTCTATATATCCTAAATCGTTGTTCCATTCGTTTATAAATTCTTCATAAGAATGCCTTAATTCGGGGATGTTAGAATGGTTTATTTTCATTAATTTATGCAATTAATTCTTTTTCTAAGTATTTAGCAGTGAATGATTTATGCTTGTATTTTTCAACTAATGATTCAGGGTTTCCCTTTGCAATAATTTGCCCGCCGTTCTTGCCTCCTTCTTTTCCTAAGTCGATAAGGTAATCGGCAGTTTTTAGGATGTCTAGATTGTGCTCTATAACCACGACAGAATTCCCTTCGTCTACGAGTTTGTTTAAGACATTTAATAGCAATTGAATGTCCTCAAAATGTAGC
>JAQWKT010000028.1 GCA_029247685.1 Crocinitomicaceae bacterium
TGTATATGAGTTAATGTTTAAAAATTTAGATGGAAATAAAGCATTGTCTCACAAAGAAAATCCTAAGAAACTTAGGGAGTATTTATTGACTATTATTCCAACTTATGATTCTGAAAAAGTATACGATTCGGATGTTAAAAAACTTTTTCAATGGTATAATATCCTTCAAAAATTAGGGCTTTTGTTAATTAAAGAAGAAAAGGTTGCAGAAGAACAAAAAGCAACAAAAACAAAGCCTAAAGCGAAGTCTAAACCAAAGTCTTCTTCAAAGTCTAGCTCTAAAAAAACGCCTGCTTCTAAAAAAGCGTAACCTATCCCTTCAATTTTTTAATATGAAAATAGATAAAGCTATCAGAGATTTTCTTTCTGATGATTTTGTTTTAAAAAATTGGGTAGATATTGAACCGTTTTATACCGATCTTTTTAATAGAGACATTTCTACTTTAACTGCTTTTCAAAAATGGCTTAGAGATAAAAGTGAATTAGATGCATTTATAGAAGAAAATTTAGCATGGAGGTATATTAAAATGACTATTAATACCTCAGATTCTATTTTATCTAAATCGTATCAACATTTTATCACTGAAATTCAACCCAAAATATTGCCATTTGATAATAAGTTGTGTGAAAAAATGATGGAGTCGGTTTTTTTAGAAGAACTCTCTTTATCCCCTTCTTATAAAATATTATTTCGTTCCGTACAATCTCAGTTATCTTTGTTCAGAGAACAAAATATTCCTATTCAGACAAAAATAGCCGAATTATCTCAGCAATATGGGACTATTACTGGAGCTCAAAACATTCATTATAAGAATGAAGAGATAACCATGCAAATGGCAAATTCTTTACTTAAGAATCCAGAAGAAAACGTAAGAAAAAACGTTTTTAATTTAATTGCCAATCGAAAAAAAGAAGATTTTAATAAATTAAATGATTTATTTTCTTCTCTGATACAAAAGAGACATCAACTTGCACTGAATGCAGGTTTCGATAATTTTAGAGATTATAAATTCGTCTCAATGGGACGTTTTGATTATTCAAAGCAAGATTGTTTTGATTTTCATGATAGCATCGAGAAAAACATTGTTCCTTTAGTTAAAAAAATTCAATCCAAAAAATTAGATAAGCTCAATAAATCTAAGTTTAAACCTTGGGATACTAGCGTTGACCCTCAAGGTAGAAAAGCCCTTAAGCCTTTTAAAGAGGTAAATGAATTACTGAATGGAACTGTAGATATGTTTCAAAATATGGATATTTATTTTTCAGATTGTATTTCTACCATGAATAAAATGGGACACCTTGATTTAGCTTCTAAAAAAGGAAAAGCACCAGGGGGATATAATTACCCATTGTATGAAGTTGGTGTTCCATTTATTTTCATGAATGCTGTTGGAACACATAGAGACTTAATTACAATGATTCATGAAGGTGGTCATGCTGTTCATTCTTTTTTAACCAAAGATTTAGAACTTACCTCCTTTAAAGAATTACCATCTGAAGTAGCTGAATTAGCATCTATGTCCATGGAGTTGTTAAGCATGTCCGAATGGCAAACGTTTTATCCATTAAAGGAGGATTATAATAGGGCAATAAAGGAGCATCTAGAAGATATTTTAAAAGTTCTTCCTTGGATTGCACAAATCGATTGTTTCCAACATTGGATATACCAAAATTCAAATCATTCTATTAATGAAAGAGATGCTAAATGGCTTGAATTATCTAACAGATTTGGTACTGGGTTAGTTGATTGGTCAGGACATGAAGATAGTTTAAAACACTCTTGGCAAGGTCAACTTCATTTGTTTGAAGTCCCTTTTTATTACATAGAATATGGAATCGCTCAACTTGGAGCTATTGGCATTTGGAGAAATAGTAAATTAAACTTGAAAGAAGCATTGGCTAAATATAAACATGCATTATCTCTTGGGTATACTTCAACCATCCCTGAAATATATAGTACTGCTGGAGTTCGTTTTGATTTTACAAATGATTATATAAAAGAACTTGCAGATTTTATTTGGTCTGAAATTCAAAAGTATAATGAATCATCTAAATAGATGAACAAATCCTTGGTGTTTCTCGCTTTTATGATCAATAAATACATAAGAATAAACTCCTTCGCTTAGTTCTTTTCCTTGTTTATCTTTTCCGTTCCAATCATTTTGGTAATCATTTGTTTGAAAAACAATATTTCCCCATCGATTAAAAACCAAAAGACTAGAAGATGGAAATAACCCATTGATATAAAAAATATCATTTTGATTGTCCCCGTTTGGGCTAAAAACATTTGGGATTTCAATTTCATCTATAATTTGTATGGTATATGTGATGCTATCAATACATCCATTTGTGTCTGTAATAGTAAGTGTTACTGGATAATCTCCCCCTGATGAAAAGCTATAGCTTGGTTCAAAAACAGTAAGGTTTTCATTATTAATATTCCAGTTCGAAAGGCTGAATATTCCTGTGGATGTATTGCTGAAGTATACTAGTTCATCTATTTGTGGGTTTTGAGGAGTAAATGTGAAATCAGCGACAATGATTGGTGTGGGATTAATTGAAATATTCATTAACGAATCTTTGCACCCAATAGAATCTTCAATGAAGATGCTATAATTTCCAGGACTTAGGTTTTGAAGATCTAAAGTGCTTTGATTTGAGCCTTGCCAAACAATAGAAATAGGGGAGGTGCCTCCATTAATATTGAGCATGTTTATACTGCCATCTTCAATACAAGTTGGTTGAACCACAATAATGTTAGAAGAATCTAAGATTGGTGGTGGAAAAGAATTAATAGTTAGATTAACGGAATCTTTACACCCAACAGAATCTACAACCACCAAATTATAATTTGCAGCAGATAATCCAGATGGATTTAAGGAAGTTAAATTTGGGTTTGACCAGTTAATTTGAGAATAATTTCCAATAATGCTAATGCCACTGAAAGCGCCACTCGGATTGAAACAGTTAATATCAAGAATGTTAAGTTGTGTAGTATCAATTTTAGGTCCTGAGTAACTACTTATTATGTATGGACCAAGATTGATAGAGCAACTATTAGAATCAATTATAGTTAAAGTGTAAGAGCCAGGCAATAAGGAGTCTATCGTAGGTGTAGTATATCCACCTGGTGTCCAATAATAAGTGATTGATGAGCCAAAAGCAGTAATTCCAGAAATGGATCCATTGGATTTATCGCAATTTGAATTAGAGATGCTTAAAAGATTAGTATCGACAGTAGGACCTGCGATATAATCAATTATGTATGGCCCAGTTGTATATGTACAACCATTTGTATCACTAATGGTTAAGCTATAAGAGCCTGCATTAAGGTTTGTTGCATTTAAATTATTTCCTGCTCCATTTGTCCATAAATAAGAAAGGCCTGCTCCGCTTGCAATAATGCCAGTTATACTTCCATTGGTTCCGTTACAAAGTTGAGGACTAACTATTACCAAAGTTGTATCAACAACAGGCCCAGCAAATCCTTGAATGGTATAAGGTCCAGAATTACTAGAACAACCAACGGAATCAGTTACTGTAATTGAATAGGTGCCTGGAGTAGCATTTAGAAGATCTATAGTAGCGGAGTTTTGCCCATTCCAACTATAGCTATATGGATTAACTCCACCTGACACAAAAAGTCCAGTAATTCCACCAGGATTTCCACATGAAGAATTCGTAACAGTTACATTTCCAGATATTACTGGAGCTGACCCTATGAAAATAGTGATTTTTTTTCTAAATAAGCCAGGGCATACTCCTACATAAAAAGAGGTAGTTGAGTTTAAAATTGGCGTGGTAAAAATGTTTCCAATATGAATAATATTTCCACCAAAAGCTTGGTCATACCATGTTAAATTGGAGTTTGAAGTGCCAATTAAGTTTGCAGTTAATGTAACACTAGAACTGCTACAAATGGTTGTATCATTGATTAAAATATCAATTGGAATACTCGTATTGGGAATCAAATACCCAACATCTCCAGCTGTTGCTCCATTTGGAGGGAATTCGGTTAAATGAGCAGAATTTGAAATTCCAGAAATACCTCCAAATACATTAGTTTGAGGTGTTCCAGATGAAAAAGAAATAAAACCTCCAGATCCACTACCTCCGGGACCACTACCTTCTGGTGTTTGTCCAAATAAATATGTTAGATTATGATTACCTCCATCTCCACCAATTGAACTAACATTTATTGTTGAAGGAATTGCCATTACATTTTTAATCAAGATGCTTCCACCACCACCACCACCACCAGCACCATCATTTCCTTTTTTTCCAAAGAATACTTGCTGGTTATTTGGGTTAGAGTTTTCTCCATTTTCTCCATTAGATTCAATACTTCCATTTCCATTAATGATACCATAAGAATAAATGATGGCTATACCACCACCATTTCCTCCGCTTCCTCCTTGATCAGAGTCTTGGTCACCAGCTCCGCCACCGCCACCCATAAAAATCCTAGTGCTATCATATGTAAGTGGATGGCCTCCTAATCCTCCATTAGGTTTTCTACAATCTCCATCCCAAAGTATATTGTTGGGCCCAATAATATTTGCATTTTGATCATCTTCCGAAAATGAATATCCACCTCTACCACCACCGGGACTAATTGAATTAGCAAAGCCAGCATATTCGGCATTCCATGCTTGGTTATAAGCATTGTTTGGCACACCTCTACCATTATAATTTCCACTTCCTATGTTTGAGCCACCACCACCACCAGCGTTTTGCCAACCACCACCACCACCACCATTTGCTGGTGCACCAGTTCCATAGATAGAGTAAATAGCATTATATTCTGTAGTATACCCTGCAACGCTTTCCCCTTTTCGTCCACCTTCTCCATTACTATTAGAACCTAAAGCAGTGCAACCATTACCAGCGCCATTATTACAAACATTTAAAGATCCGGGTAAACCGACATTATCAGCAATTCCTCCTCTAAATCCTTTTTCAGAAGTATTAATAATAGCGTTATTATTAATTTCAAGTGTTCCATTAACTTCTAAACAAACCATCCCACCAGTAGAACCGTTCCATGCTAAACAAGTTATAGAAGTGTTAGACGGCAATGTTAGATTTTCAAAACGAGGAATTCGTATTATTTGAACTTTTCCTGAAATATCGTAGTCATTGATTAATGGGCATTGAAGATTAATAGTATTTGTTCCCGAAATACTTTCCACTTCAACTTGCTCAAATTTTCCAGCATTATTATAATTAGTTAATTGCCCCCATTCCCATGGGTTAGTACCCCAACTTGCAGAAAAATAAACATTTGGAACAGTATAATTACCTCCCCATCCTACCGTAGGATAGGTGTTAACATCAATGGATGCACCTTGCATTTGAATAATAAGGATTAGATCTCCTTGTTCTAATGGAGCAGTAAAGAAACCATTAGTTAAATTGTTAATATTGGTATTTAGACTTAAGTCTCCAACTTGTGCATTTTGGGATAGTTCGCTATAAGCATTAAGCACAATATTACTTCCTGAAATATTTTGATTTCCATGTTTACTTCTTTGGGAGTAAAAATGATTACTGTTAAATAGAATAAACAAAAAGAAAAATAAAAGAGTTCTCATGGTAATTACTGCTCTTATGACGTAGTTTTATTTAAAATAGTTGTTTATACTTTACTAATTTTTGAAATAATATTTGCAACCCCTGGACAAATGCTCGAATTTTTTATGGTTAAGTCTATAATTTGATGCATGTTTTTTCGATTTGTGTGCGGATACTCTTTGCAAGCTAAAGGTCTTTTTTCATAGATTTTACAATGATTATTTTTATCCAAAAATAAACAAGGACTAGATTTTAAAACATAATCGTTATCAGAATCAATTTTAAGGTGTTTTTGAATAAATTCTGATTCCTTTATTTTTAAAAAAGAAGAGATTCGATTTATATCTTTTATCCTAAATATAGGACTAGTGGTTTTGCAACAATTAGCACATTCTAAACAATCCCTTTTGCTAAATTCAATTTCGTGTTCTGTTCGAAATTTTTGATCTAGGTTTTTTTTTTGATTTTTTGAGTTTGAAATTAACGCTTTTTTAAAACTCTTCTTTTGCTTTAAAGATTTGTTTATTAGGGCTTTATCACTATCTGTCAAAATTTTTAATTTAAATCATTCCTCTGATTACGCCTTTATCTGAATCTTCAATAAATGAAATTATTTTTGAAGTTAATTTAGATTTTCCTAATGATTTTTTAACTTGTTCTAAGCCTTTACTAATATTGTTATTCTGAATATATATAATTCTGTAGATATCTTCAATTTCTCGTATTTCATTTTCTTTATATCCTCTTCTTCTTAATCCTATTGAATTAACCCCTGCAAATGTAAGTGGTTCACGTGCTGCCTTAACAAAAGGTGGGACATCTTTTCTTATTAAAGAAGCGCCACCAACAAATGAATGCTCGCCAATTTCCACAAACTGCTGAGCTGCTACTTTTCCTTCAAGAATGGCAAAATCATTTATAATTACATGTCCAGATAAACCAGTATAACTAGCAAGGATAACGTTATTTCCTATCTGACAGTCATGGGCAACGTGAACATAAGTCATTAAAAGACAATGATCCCCAATTTTTGTACACAATTTATCTTTAGTTCCTCTATGAATCGTAACGCATTCACGAATTACGGTATTATTACCAATTATTACAGTTGTGTTTTCACCCTCAAACTTAAGATCTTGAGGGATAACTCCTATCACCGCACCAGGGAAAATTTCACAATTTTCACCTATAGTTGTACCTGGATAAATCGTTACGTTGGAATGAATGATTGTTCCTTTGCCTATAAAAACATTTTCATGAATTTTGGAAAAAGAAGAAATACAAACATTTTCTTTTATAATTGATTGCTCAGATATTTCAGCTAGTTTGCTAATCATTGCTTTTATCCTTAACAATTTGAGCAAGCATTTCAGCTTCAGAAACTATTTGCCCATTAACATACCCTTTTCCTTCCATTTGTACTAGACCTCTCCTTATTGGTGACATTAATTTAAGTTCAAAAATGATTGTGTCTCCAGGAATTACTTTTTGTTTGAATCGAACATTATCAATCTTCATAAAATATGTCGAATACAAATGTGGTTCTTCAACTTGGCTTAGAGCAAAGATCCCTCCAACTTGAGCCATTGCCTCTACTTGTAAAACTCCCGGAAAAACGGGGTTTCCAGGGAAATGCCCTGTAAATATTGGTTCATTCATTGTGATGTTCTTGATGCCAATAATAGAATTGTCAGTTATTTCCATCACTTTATCTACCATCAAGAAAGGAAATCGATGAGGCAACATAGATTCAATATCTTGAATATTATATAAGGGAGCTTTCGTTAAATCTACTTGTGGGCCTTTTGTTTTTTGTTTTTTAATAATCCCTCTTAATATTTTTGTGAATTCTACATTTCCATAATGTCCAGGTCTTGCGGCAAGGATATGTGCCTTTATTGGTTTTCCAAGAAGTGCTAAATCTCCAACAATATCAAGGAGTTTGTGTCTTGCAGGTTCATTTTCAAATTTTAATTTAGTACTGTTAAGTACTCCAATTCCATCTACGGTAACTTTTAAGTTTTCTTTGCCTAATAATTTCGCTAAGGAATCTAATTCTTGTTGGTCGATTTTTTCTCTTTCCACCAAAACAATGGCATTGTTTAAATCGCCTCCTTTAATTAAATTGTTTTTTGCTAAATATTCTAATTCACGTAAAAAAACAAATGTTCTACATTGGGATATTTCAGAAATGAATTCACCTATGTGGTACATGCTTGCATGTTGAGTTCCAAGTACAGGTGACTGATAGTCAACCATGACAGTTAGTCGATAGTTTGTGTCTGGAATAGCCAAAAACTCAATTCCTTTTTCTTCGTCTTCCCAAGGAATATTTTCATCTAATTCGAAATATTCTCTTTCTGCATTTTGTTCAACAGTTCCAACACTTTCTATAGCTTTAACAAACATTTCAGAACTCCCATTCATTATTGGTAATTCAGGGGCATTTAACTTGATTAATGCATTGTCTATTTGACAACCCACAAGTGCTGCTAAAAGGTGTTCTGTGGTATAGATTCTTGTTCCTTTTTTTTCAAGTGTTGTTCCTCTTTCAGTGGAAATAACAAGATCAATATCCGCTTCAATTATTGGCTGTTCTTCTAAATCCGTTCGTTGAAATTTATATCCGAAGTTTTCATTAGCTGGTTCAATTTCTAATTCTACCTCTTTACCAGTATGTAATCCAACTCCTTTTAATTTTACAGAATCTTTTAGTGTGCGTTGTTTTTCAATCATATTTTATAATTGACGTGATAATTTTTTTATTTTTTCTTCTAGTTCTTGTATTTTATTTATCATAAAAGGCAATCTTCTAAATCCTCCATATGATTTTTTAAAATCTTCAATTGGAATTGCAGGGGATCCCATTAATGTGCTTTCTTTTTTAACTGTGGAAGGAATTCCTGATTGTGCAACAATTTTGGTTTTATCCGCAATGTGAAGATGTCCGCTTATGCCTGCTTGGCCACCAATCATTACATTTTTTCCAATTTTAGCAGAACCAGCTATGCCAACTTGTGCTGCCATGGCTGAATCACTACCGACCTCTACATTATGTGCAATTTGACAAAGGTTATCAATTTTAACGCCTGATCTTATATACGTAGAGCCCATAGTCGCTCTATCAATAGTAGTATTAGAACCGACTTCAACATTGTCTTCTAAAACCACATTTCCAATTTGAGGAATTTTTTTAAATTTCCCTTTTTCATCCGGAGCAAAACCAAATCCATCAGAGCCTATAATTACTCCTGCATGTACAATACAGTTTTTTCCTATAAGACAATCCTGATAAATAACTGACCCAGGATGAATAATACTATTATCGCCTATTTCCACTCTTTCTCCAATGTAAACATTTGGATAGATGGTTACATTATTTCCAATTTTGACCTCTTCTCCAAGGTAAGAAAAGGCTCCTAGATATAAGTTTTCACCAACTACGGCTTTATCAGAAATAAAACTTGGAGTTTCTATTTTAGGGGATTTCTTTGTTAATTGATTGTAAAGTTCTAAAAGTTTACCGAAACATGCATAAGCATTCTCCACTTTTATAATAGTTAAAGATTTGGGTAAATTTTTAGAGGGGTTAAAATCATTATTTACGATGCAAATACTCGATTTTGTAGAATAAATATATTCTTCATATTTTGGGTTAGCAAGAAAAGAAAGGGTTC